>JBJMNM010000783.1:0-6349 GCA_045804305.1 Gemmatimonadaceae bacterium
GGGCTCGCCGAAGGTGGCGCCACGGTACGCGCCGCCGAAGCGGCGCTGCGCAGTGCGCGGCTCAATCTCGAATGGACGACGGTTCGTGCGCCGATCTCGGGCCGGGTGGGGCGAGCCGAGATCACGGCGGGGAACCTCGTGCAGGCCGGTGCGCCCACGGGCGCGGTGCTCACGACGATCGTGTCCCTCGACCCCATCTACGTCTACTTCGACACCGACGAGCAGCTCTACCTCAAGAACGCCACCGCGTTCACGGCATTGCGCAGCGTGCCGGGGGCACGGCAGGCGCCGCGGCCCGTGCTCATCGGTCTGGCGAACGAGGCCGGCTTCCCGCACCGGGGCACGCTGGATTTCGTCGACAACCGCGTGGATCCGACCGCGGGAACGATCCGCGTCCGCGCGGTCGTGCCGAACGCGTCGCACCTCTTCGCGCCGGGCCTCTTCGCCCGCGTGCGGCTCGGCAGCGGACGGACGCAACAGGCGTCGCTGATCCAGGATCAGGCGATCGGCACCGACCAGGATCGCAAGTTCGTGCTCGTGCTCAAGCCCGACAGCACGGTCGAGTATCGCGCCATCACGATCGGCCGGGTCGCCGACGGCCTGCGCATCGTGCAATCGGGCCTCAAGCCGGGGGAGCACGTCGTGATCAATGGACAGCTCCGCGTGCGACCGGGGATGAAGGTCGCCGCGAAGCGCGCCGACATGCTCGTCACGGCCGCGGCGCCGACCTCCGCGCCGGCCGCCCCGTAATCGACATCACTCCTCAAGGGACCTTCACGTGCGCTTCTCGCGGTTTTTCATCGACCGTCCGGTGTTCGCGGTCGTGCTGTCGCTCATCGTCGTTGCCGGTGGGCTGATCTCGATCTTCGCGCTGCCGATCAGCGAGTACCCCGAAGTCGCCCCACCGACGATCGAGGTGCACGCCGCCTACCCCGGCGCGAATCCCACCGTGCTGGCGCAGACCGTCGGCACGCCACTCGAGGACGCGATCAACGGCGTCGAGCGGATGCTCTACATGTCGTCGTCGGCCACGGCGGACGGCGCACTGACCCTCACCGTGACGTTCGAGATCGGCACGAACGTCGATCTCGCGCAGGTGCAGGTCCAGAACCGCGTCGCGCAGGCGCTGGCGCGATTGCCGGAAGAGGTGCGCGCGATCGGCGTGACGACGGAGAAGCGGTCGCCCGACATCACCATGGTCGTCAATCTCGTCTCCCCCGATGGGAAGTACGATCCGGTCTACCTCCGCAACTACGCCGTGCTCAACGTGCGCAACGAGCTCGCGCGGCTGCCGGGTGCGGGGCAGGTCGCCGTCTTCGGCGCCGGCGAATACGCGATGCGCGTCTGGCTCGATCCCAACCGCGTTGCCGCACGCGGGCTGTCGGCCTCGGACGTCGTGCAGGCGATCCGCGAACAGAACCTCCAGGTTGCGGCCGGAGTGGTCGGCGCGCAGCCGATGCCGGACGCGGTCGCCTACCAGCTCACCGTGAGTGCGCGCGGACGACTCGTCGATGAGGGCGAGTTCGGCAACATCATCGTCAAGTCCGGCGCGAACGGTGAGATCACGCGCCTGCGCGACGTCGCCCGCATCGAGCTGAGCGCCGGCAACTACGGCCTCCGCGCGCTCCTCGACAACAAGCCGTCGGTCGCGATCGGCATGTTCCAGGCGCCGGGCTCCAACGCGCTCGCGCTCTCGAGTGCGGTGCGCGCGAAGATGGCCGAGCTCTCGACGCGCTTCCCCGAGGGGATGACGTGGACGTCGGTGTACGATCCGACGATCTTCGTCCGCGACTCGATCAAGGAGGTGCTGCGGACGCTCCTCGAGGCGACGCTGATGGTGGTCATCGTCGTGGTGCTCTTTCTCCAGACCTGGCGAGCCTCGATCATCCCGCTCGCCGCGGTGCCGATCTCCATCGTTGGCACGTTCGCCGTGATGCTCGCCGCGGGCTTCTCCATCAATACCCTGTCGCTGTTCGGGCTCGTGCTCGCGATCGGCATCGTCGTCGACGACGCGATCGTGGTCGTGGAGAACGTGGAGCGGCACATCGAGGAGGGACTCACGCCGCTGGACGCGAGCCACCGCGCGATGGAGGAGGTGAGCGGACCGATCATCGCGATCGCGCTCGTGCTCTGCGCCGTGTTCGTGCCCGTCGCCTTCATCAGCGGCCTCACCGGGCAGTTCTACCGCCAGTTCGCGCTGACGATCGCCTTCTCGACGCTCATCTCGGCGTTCAACTCGCTGACCCTGTCGCCGGCGCTGGCGGCGCTCCTGCTCAAGCCGCGCGGCGCACCTGCCGACACGCCGACCCGTGCGCTCAACCGCGCCTTCGGCTGGCTCTTCCGGCCGTTCAACCGCGCCTTCGGCGGCGCGTCCCGGCGCTACGGCAACCTGGTCGGTCGCGTGACGCGACGCTCGGTGGTCGCGCTGGCAGTGTACGCCGGACTGATCATGCTCAGCCTGATCGGCTTTGCCCGGGTGCCGGCGGGGTTCGTGCCGAGTCAGGACAAGCAGTACCTGGTGGCCATCGCGCAACTGCCTGATGCCGCGTCGCTGGACCGCACCGACGCGGTGATCCGGCGGATGTCGAAGATCGCGCTCGAAACGCCCGGCGTCGCCAACGCGATCGCCTTCCCGGGCCTGTCGATCATCGGATTCGCCAACAAGCCGAACGCCGGCGTCATCTTCCTTCCTCTGAAGCCGTTCGACGAGCGAAAGGACGCGAGCCTCACGAGCGGCGCGATCCTGATGGCGCTCAACCAGAAGTTCGGCGCGATCCAGGAAGCGTACGTCGCGGTGTTTCCGCCGCCGGCAGTGAACGGCCTCGGCCAGGTCGGCGGCTTCAAGATGCAGCTCGAGGACCGCGCGGGACTCGGCGATTCGACGCTCTACGCCGCGGCGCAGGCGCTGGTGGGGCGGACCTACCGGACGCCGCAGCTCGCCGGATCGTTCTCCGGCTTCCAGGTCAACGTGCCGCAGCTCTACGCCGACGTCGACCGCGACAAGGTGAAGCAGCTCGGCATCCCGTTGAGCGACGTGTTCCAGACGCTGCGGATCTACCTCGGCTCCGCGTACGTCAACGACTTCAACAAGTTCGGCCGCACGTACCAGGTGATCGCGCAGGCGGATGCGCCCTTCCGGGCGTCGGCGGAAAACATCTCTCAGCTCAAGGTGCGCAACACGAAAGGCGAGATGGTGCCGCTCGGCTCCGTGCTCACGGTGAAGCAGTCGTACGGCCCGGACCAGGTGACGCACTACAACGGATACCCGTCGGCGGACATCAACGGTGCCGCGGCACCGGGCGTGAGCGCCGGCGCGGCGCTGCAAACCATGGAGCAGCTCGCCGCCGAGACGGTGCCGAACGGCATCGGGTTCGAGTGGACCGAGCTGACGTATCAGCAGAAGCTCGCGGGCAACACGGCGCTCTTCGTCTTCCCGCTCTGCGTGCTGCTCGTGTTCCTGGTGCTCGCCGCGCAGTACGAGAGCTGGTCGCTCCCGCTCGTCATCATCCTCATCGTCCCGATGTGCCTCTTCTCCGCGATCGCCGGTGTCTGGCTGACGCGGGGCGACAACAACGTGTTCACGCAGATCGGGCTGCTCGTGCTCGTGGGCCTGGCGTGCAAGAACGCGATCCTGATCGTCGAGTTTGCCCGCGATCTCGAGCGGCAGGGGCACGACCGGCTGCATGCCGCGCTCGAGGCGAGCCGCATCCGCCTCCGCCCGATCCTCATGACGTCGTTCGCGTTCATCGCCGGCGTGATCCCGCTCGTCGTCGCGAGCGGCGCCGGCGCGGAGATGCGACACGTCATGGGCGTCGCGGTGTTCTCGGGCATGCTCGGCGTCACGTTCTTCGGACTGATCTTCACGCCGCTCTTCTATGTGCTCATCCGCGGTCTAGTCGAGCGGGGGCGGGCACGGGCGTCGACGGCGCCCGACGGCGTATCACCATTGTTGCATCGCGAGCGCGTGCTGGCGGTCGGAGAAGGGGGTTCGCATGCGTAGGACTCGTCTGTGGATGATCGGCGCCACGATCCTGTCGGCGTGCTACGGGGCGCCGGCATATCGGGAGCCAAATGTGAGTGTGTCGCCCGCGTACGGCGCCGCCGCACGAACCCCGGTGCATCTCGCGGGGCAGCCGAGCGCCGTTCAGCCAGCCGGCGACGGCGCACTGATCGGCCGTCCGGCACCGCTCAAGGTGGTGGGCGCCGCCAGTGCGCCGTTCTGGCGCGTGGTCGGCGACGCGACGCTCGGGGAGCTCATCACCGAGGCATTGCGCGCGAGCCCGAGCACCCAGAGTGCCGAAGCGCGACTGATGGGGGCTCGGGCCTCCCGTCGTCTCGCGGCGTTCGACCTTGCACCGACGGTCACGGCGAGCGGCAGCGCGCTACGGTCGCAGCAATCCGTCGCGCAGATCCCGGGACTCACCAATCAGCTGCCGAGCCGCGACCTGTACGACGTGGGATTCGACGCGGTGTGGGAGCTCGACATCTTCGGTCGCATGCAACGGACCGTGAGCGCGCAGGGAGCGCTCGTGGCATCCGCCGAGCATGCCCTCGAGGACGTGCAGGTGAGCCTCGCGGCGGAGGTCGCACGGACCTACTTCGAGCTGCGGGGAGCGGAGCGCCAGCTCGTCGTTGCGCGCCGCAACGCGGACAACCAGCAGCGCACCGTCTCGCTCACGCAGGACCGGCTGGCGGCGGGGCGCGGAACCGCGTTCGATACGGAGCGGGCGCGCTCGATTCTTCAGCTCACGCTCGCGGGGATGCCGGCGTTCGAGTCACAGATCTCCGCGCAGCGGCATCGTCTCGCCACGCTGCTGGGACGGACGGTGGATGCGCTTCCGCCGGGCGTGTACGCCTCAGCCGAGCTGCCGGGACTTCCCGACACGGTCAACGTGGGCTCTCCCCAGGAGCTCGTACGGCGACGCCCGGATGTGCTGCGCGCCGAGCGACAGCTTGCGGCGAACGCGCTGCTCGTGGGCGCGGCGCAGGCGGACTACCTGCCGAGGCTCACGCTCGGTGCGAGCGTGGGCTATGCGTCGACACGCTTCCAATCCCTCACGAGCGCGGGCACGTCGCACCTCCTGGTCGGTCCGGTGCTGAGCTTCCCGCTACTCGACGTCGGGCGCGTGCGCCAGCGCGTCGACGTCGCCGAGGCACGGCAGGACGAAGCGCGCGTGCAGTACACCGCGACGGCGCTGCAGGCGATCGAGGAGGCGGAAACCGCGCTCGTGGCCTACGATCGCGCCCACGCCCGCGTCGCCATCCTCACCGATGCGGTGGGCTCGAGCACCCGTGCCGCCGAGCTGGCGCAACAGCGCTTCGAGGCCGGGCTCACGGACTTCTTCCAGGTGCTCGACGCACAGCGGACGCTGCTCGAGGCAGAGACGCAGCTCGCCGTCGCACACACTTCGGCCGCCACGGCGCTCGTGGCGGTGTACAAATCAGTCGGCGGCACCTGGCCGATGCGGTAGCGGACTGGGGGCGGTGGAGGCACCGCCCGCCCGCGTCTCGCGCGGCGCGGCTCGCGTGGCAAAGTCAGTCGATCGTTCTGGCGGGGAAGAGCAGCCACAGGCCGGTGGCCTTGCCCGGCACCGCACTCGCGAGGGGAACACGATCGTCACAGGTCCAGGTGCCCGTGGCCTCGCGCGGGTACGCGGCGGCGTCGCCGATGAACTTGCCGTCGAACACCATCGGCGCCGGGCCGCTGATCGTGACGCGAAGCGAATCTGTCGCATGCGACGCGATCTCGACCGGGACGTCGGCCAGCAGCGTGTCCTTCGGGGGAGTCGCGGTAGCGCGCACCGTCCATCGTCCCACGCGCACGGTCGCCTGTCCACTCCACGCCGAGGGGATCGTGTCGGCGATCGGGAGCTGGACGTAGACGCTGCAGACGATGCTGTCGGTGGCGCCGGCAGAGGCAGCGGTGGAGGTGAACGCCTGCAGTATGATCGGGGCGTGGTACGCGGGCCAGTCCGGGTTGCGACACGACCCGGTGAGGCAGAGCAGGGCGGCGATGAGGCGACCGATTCGTAAGGACATCATGCGGTACGAGAGTTTGACGATCCGGCGGGTTGGCTCCCGGGAGCCGAACCTCGCGCGTGCCGCTCAGGTCACCGAGGGGGACGTCCGGCCGCCATGGGTTCAGCGCTGCGGCGGCCCCGGAGATCCGTTCACGGTACAGATCACCACCTCGGGCGGCACCCCGAGCCGGATGGGGATCGTGCTGTTGCCGACGCCGCCGGAGACGAGAAGATGCTGCTGGGGCGCGAGCTGGTACCGGCCATACAGATATCGTCGGGACAGCGCGCCTTCCGGCACCACGAGCGCGTAGCCGCCCGGGAGCACCACC
>JBJMNM010000784.1:0-3993 GCA_045804305.1 Gemmatimonadaceae bacterium
CGGCCATCGCGGCAGTCGTGCTATCGATCGGCACGTACTACGCCCTGCATTTCGCGATCATGCATCGCTCGCGCTGCCCCGCGGTGTCCTCGGCCACGACACCGAATGGCGACAGCGCGCAGTCGACGGGGGGTGGAAGCTTCTCGGTGCTCGTGGACCGCGTGAAGCCACGGTGGACGGGCTCCGACCTGGACGTGTATTACGACGTGTGCGGAGTGCCGAAGGGCGACTTCAAGACACGAGTCACGGTGTCGCGCGAAGCATCCGGGCTGCAACGCCTGCTCGGCGGCTCGGTGCAGCCGGTCGTCGCCATCTGGGACGAGACAGCAGACAAGGCCGCGATCCGCCGGCATCGCACGCTCGAGTTCAGCGACATGCCGCCGGGGACGTATCGGCTGCTGGTCGTCGTGACCGACGCGAAGGGTCGCCGGCGGGAGGCCGACACCGAGTTCGAAGCCGTCGACCGCTAGTCCAACCCTGCGTCGACACCGCGGCTTCAGCGCACCGGCAGCGAGAACATCGTCGACGGCAGGCCGCCGATGCGGGATCGGAGCACGTCGTCGGGCTCTCTCCAGAAACGCTGGGTCGCGTCCTCGGACGAGAAGCGCACCTCGAACTTTCCGCCGCCGCCGCGCGCGAGCGGAATGCCCACGTCCACGCGATAGAGGCGCTTGGAGCCCGTGGGATAGGCCGCGAGGATGCTGACGCCGCCGCTCGTGCGCGTGGTGGTCGATCCATAGGGCGCATCACCCGCCCAGATCGACCCAACCTGCGTGAAGGTCGCAAACCCGACGTCGGCGTTGCGCACCATCCGCGGCCTGCTCCACCGTAGATCGGCGCGCGCCACGTTGCGGTACGCGCCCACGAGCTGCGACGCGTTGTAGCCCATGATGCCGCCTTGCCGGTCGCCGAGCGCGAGCTGCAACGGGATCAGCGCGCGTCTGCCACCGGAGAGGCGGTCGTCGAGCACGAAGAGGAAGCCGGGCCCGCCGCCGAGGTAGAGCGCGGTTCGGCTGCTCCCGATGAGATCATCCCACTGCGCGGCGCCTGGGCCGTGTCGCGCTTCAGCCTCCACGGACGTCGCCAGGCGCATGCGCTCGGTGCTGGTCCCGGCATACACCACGCTGGACAGGAACACGTCGTTCTCGCCGAAGGCCGACAATCCCTTTGCGGCAAACACGCCGCCGAGTGCGCCGTTCGCAACGTCCTGGGCTGCGGTCAACGCGTCGAACCCTTGCACGGTACGGAAGCGGATGCGGGCCAATCCACCGAGCACCCCGAGCCGGCCGGCCTTGAAGGGAGCGTAGCGATTTCGCAGCGTCGTACCCGTGTCGATGGCGAGGCCGGTGTCGGAGACGATAACGCCCGCCTGCGCGGGATCGAGCTTGATGCCAGTCACACCGCCGCCGACGAAGAACATCGTGCGCGTGCCGAAGACCCGCGCGAGCCCGCTCCCCTGCCACCGCGTCTCGCGCACGAGCAACGCGAGATTGTCGTCGGCGGGCCGACGAAGCCGCGGATACTGATTACCGGTCTCGAATCCAGCGTTCCACCCGATTCGCTGAAGGTCGGTGTAGAACGGGTGGGCCATCTGGGCCACGATGCGGTGGCCGACGGTGAACCGGTACCCCTCGAAGCTCGTGACGTAGGGTCGGCCGAAGGTGGCCTGCTCCACGATCCGTGCGCCGAAGCCATTCGGGTACGCATCGCCCCGCTCGGCGCTGAGCTGGACCAGCAAGCCCTGACCGCCCACGTTCGAGTTGCCGAGCGACAACGCGCGCGGTGAGAGGCCGCGAAAGTGCCCGTTGACCAACACCGGGACTTCATCCACCGTCTCGACGAGAATCGCCACGCCGCCCGCATCATCGGGGATGGCACGTACCGATGCGTTCGCGAGGAATGGCTGCGCGCGGAGGACGCGCTCCGATTCCGCGCGTCGAAGCTCGGTGCACACCTCGCCCTCGTGAAGCGCCATGAAGGCCTCGATCACGGCGGGACGTGTGGTCGCGTGATGGAGACCGGCGGCACGCGCGGCGAACCGCCAACGGGACATGCTGCCCTCGAACGGCGGCCGCCCAGGCCGAATGTCGATGCGGCTCACACGCTTGCCATCGCAGCGCGGATCCGCGGTTGCCGGGCGCTGGGCACGGAGAAGGGTCGCGCCGCCGGTGCCGAGCGACGCGGACAGGAGCAGTACGGTGACCGCGGTCGATTGCATGGCGAACCGTTTAGCAGGGACTGCGCCACGGCGCGCGGGGGTGTCCGTGGGGTCCCATTACCTCGCTCGGCGCGCTACATCTTCCCGTGCGGGGCGGCCCTTGTCAAACGCGCAGACGCGTGGGTCGATGTCAGGGCGTCGGGGTGGCGACGAGGACGGCCGTCACGATGATGACGGCTGCGCCGAGTGCCAGCTCCGTCGTGGCCGAGCGGAAAAACCTGGGCTCGACAGTGTCGGTGTGGAGTGCGGGCCGCATGCGCCGCCAGTTGTACAACCCAACGAGCGCCACGCCACTCAGCAGCGCGAGCTTCACCAGGAGCACCTGCCCGTACGACGACGACCAGAGGAAGGGCAGGGCGCCAAGCCGCAGCCACGCGCTCACCACGCCGGTGATCGTGACGAGGGCGGCGAAGGCCAGCGCCACGGGCGAGAAGGCGTTCACCATCGTCGCGACGCCCCGGTCACGCGTCGACACCGCCGGCAGCGACGCGACGAGCCAGAGCAGCGTGCCCAACCAACCCGCGGCACCCACGACGTGCAGCGCGTCGGTGATCAGGCCGAGCACGGGTAGGTGCTCCGAGGCGGCGGCGTGCCCGCTGAACGAGGCGCCAATCGCGATCGCGGCGGCGCCAGCAGCGGCAATGCTCCATCCCGCCCGCATGCGTCGCGCGACGACGAAACCGGCAAGTGCGAGCACGGCACCGGCGAGCTGAGTATCCCACGCCGCGCCCCATCGGCTGTCGATCGCGACGCGCTCCATGCCCGTCAGCGCTGCGGAATAGCTCGCGACCAGGCGCGCCTGCAGCACGAGCTTCGCGAGCAGGAGCACGATGAGCAGCACACTCGCGAACGCCGCACGGGCGGCGATGGAGGAGGAGAGGCCAGCACGCACCAAGGGCTCCAACGCGTTGCCGGGCGAGAGCACGGCGAACCGGAAGGCGATGGCGC
This sequence comes from Gemmatimonadaceae bacterium, assembly GCA_045804305.1. GTDB lineage: Bacteria > Gemmatimonadota > Gemmatimonadetes > Gemmatimonadales > Gemmatimonadaceae > AG11. The sequence continues at coordinate 3,167 of JBJMNM010000784.1, forward strand.
CGATCACGGCGAGCATCGCGATGAAGAGCAGGGCCCGCACGACGACGTAGGCTGGCGCGAGCGCGTCGGCTTCCGCCGCTGCGTGCACGGTGGCCGCGGACACTGGAGGCCGGCCGATTGACGGAACGCTCGACTCGGCGGCGGGCGGAGCGGCCGCCGACAGCACGCGGAACACGAACGCGCCGCTCGACGGATGACCATCCGCGGCGGCAACGCGCCATCTCACCCTGTAGAGACCAGCCGCGAGCGCGCCGCGAACACTTACGCGCACCGACCGCGGCCCGTCGGCACCCCGCTCGACGGGTCCGAGGGTGACCGGCGATCCCACCGAATCGAGAAGCGCAACGGTGCTGAGCGCGAGCTCCGGCGCTTCGGAAAACCAGAGCCGAATAGCCGTCGGCGACACGGAGAGACGAGCGTCGGCGGCCGGTTCGCTGCGCTCGAGATGCGCATGCGCCGAGATGCTCGACGGTACGAGCACCGCGAGCATCGTGACGAGGCTCGCGGTGAGGAGAGTGCGAAGGCGGATGGAGGTCGGCACGCGTGAATTATACGAGCCCGTACACCGCTTTGTTGCTCTGGCACCGGTGACTACAACGGCAACGGCAACCGTGGCGGCGACGGCAAGTGCCTTGGACGCAGAGGGCGCGGAGGATCGCGGAGGACGGCCGCTCGGGCCAGCCCTGCGACCCCAAAGAAACGTGCTTTGGGGTCAGTGGCACGGGACTCTCCGCCGAGGGTTGGAAACGGCATGCTCCGAGACCGAGCCGGTCTCCGCGCACCGCTGCCAGCCCCGCAACCCCCAAAGTCCTTCCCTAGCCAAAAAA
>JBJMNM010000785.1:0-6335 GCA_045804305.1 Gemmatimonadaceae bacterium
AGCCGCGCCGCCGCCGCGGGCCCATGCAGCATCTCGGTCGTGTAGCCGGAGGGATCGCCCGCCAGCGCGCGGAGCTGGTGCTCGGGCGCGTCACGGAGCGCGTCGTGCAGGCAGCCGGCGTCGTGCCAGGCGCGCGCTTCGTCCGCGGGGAGCCGCAGCGCGCGCGCCCACTCGTCGAGCAGCTCGGTGACCCGCGCGATGTGCGCGCGCCGTTTCTCCGACACGCGGGCCCACGAGGGCAGGACCGGCGCGGTCATGCCGCCGCTCCGAGCGCGGCCTCGAGCTCGGCGAGCTCGCGCTGCCAGAAGTCGCGAGCGGGCAGCCCGGGATGCGGCAGCACGAGCGTGGCCGATCGCATCTCCACCGCGTCCATGCGCACGAGGTCCAGGTCGATGGTGCGCGCGCCCCACCGCTCGCGCCGCACTCGTCCCAGCGCCCGCTCGATGCGCTGCAGCTCGGCGAGCAGCACGAGTGGAGGCAGCGACGTGTCGATCGCGACCATCTGATTGAGATAGGGTCCCTGCGCCGACGGACCGAACGGCGCGGTCTCCTCCACGGTCGAGACGGCCCGCAAGCGCGTCGAAGGAAGCAGCGAGAGCGCGGACCGCGCGGCCGCGAGATACGCCGCGCGATCGCCCAGGTTCGACCCCAGCGCGACGAACGCCCGCTCATTCACGGTCCTGCTCCACGACCACTTCGGCGTGCGTGAGCGGTCCGCCCAGCGAGACGTGCGGCTTGCGCACCGCCACGCGGACGGCGGCGACCGCCGGAAGCGCGAGACACCGCGAGGCGATCTCGCCGCCGATGGTCTCGAGGTACTCGAGCGGTTCGCGCTCGATCACCTCGCGCGTGAGGGCGTACAGCGTGCGGTAATCGAGCACCGCTGCGCTCCCGGCCGCGAGCTCCACGGTCAGATCCAGCTCGAGCGGCTGGGGCAGCTCGCGCTCGTGGGGCAGCACGCCTACGCGCACGTGAAAGCGCATGCCGGTCAGGGTGATCGCGATGCGGGCGGGGGGGCGCGTCATGGAGTGTGTTCGAGCGACCGGGTCACCGCGAGACGGCGCTCGTGATGCGGCGCGTCAGCTCGTTGAGGTAGGACGCCACACTCCGCAGCTCTTCCGTGACGCCCTCGAGCTCGCGGAGGGCATTGGCCTGCTCGCGCGCGCTGGCCGTCACCTTTTCGGCGCCCTCACGGTTGTGGCTCGAGAGCGTGGCGATACGTCCGATGCGGTCGCTGAGGCTGGCGAACGCGAGCTCCTGCTCCCGCGAGGTCAGCGCGATGCGTTGCGCGCCCGTCGCGGAGCTCGCCGTCGCCTCGACGATGAGGTTGAGCGCTTCGCGGGCCTGCTCGGACAACACGCCGACGTCCTGCACGATCGTCTCACCCCGCGACATCTGGAAGCCGACGCGCCGCATCTGCTCCTCGAACGCGCTCACGATGTCGCCCGCGTCGTCCGAGGCGCGCTTGCTCTGCTCCGCCAGCTTGCGGACCTCGTCGGCGACGACGGCGAAGCCCTGGCCGTGCTCGCCGGCCCGCGCCGCCTCGATGGCGGCGTTGAGCGCGAGAAGGTTGGTCTGGTCGGCGAGCTCGCGGATCACGGCGATGAAGTCCGTGATGCGTCGCACCGTCTCGGACAATGCCTGGATCTGCGAGCCGCTCTCCCCGACGAATGTCTTGGCGCCTACCAGCCGCTCGATGGCCGTGGCGATCGTGTGCCGGTGCTCCGAGGCGATCTCGGTGGCCCGCTGGCTCGCGACCGCGGCGGCGCTGCCGTCGGCCACGACTCCTCGCGTGGCCGAATGGAGATTTCGCGTCATCTCCAGCGAATGGCCGACCTGCACGCCCTCCTCGGCGATCGCGCGCGTGATGTCGCCGATCGTCCGTGCCACCGATTCACCGCCCCCGCGCAGCGCGCGCGCCGACGCCGTCAGCGTGTCGAGCTGCTGGCTCACGCGCGTCATGGCTTCAGTGAGCGGACGGCGCAGATCGTTGATGTGCAGCGTCGTCGCGATCTGATTGGCGAACCGGCCGATGAGCGCGACCTCCTTGGCCGTGTACGCATCGGGCTTGTGATGCTCCAGCTCGAGGAGGCCAACGGTGCGGTCGCCGAAGCGCAACGGGAGCACCACGATGCTGCGCATGTGCGTGCGGGCGGGCGGAATGCGTGCGTCGCGCAGTGCGTCGGAGACGTTGATCGTCACGCCCGTCTCGAGCACCTCGCCACGCAGCTGCTCGAGCGTGTCGTCGGGTTGTCGTGGCTCCGGGAAGTAGCCTTCGTCACCATGCCACACGTATTGGAGCTGCCCGTCCTCGAGGCGCGAGATGCGGAACTCGCCCCAGTCCACCAGCCGATGGGCGAGCGCCTGAATGCGGTGGAACGAGTCGGCCAGGTCCACGTCCGACGACACCACCTGCTCCATCGCCAGGATCTTGTTGAGCTCTTCGGCGGCGATCGATTCCTCGAGAATCCGCTTGAGGAGCAGCCCCATGCCGGCGAGCGCGATACCGGCGACCAGCCACGCCATCGACCCATAGTTGGTGGCCGTGTACACGATCAGCACCGAGGCGATGGCGCCGGCGCCGAACGCGATGACCTCGTAGCGCAGCATGAGCGACTTCTCCTCCTCCAGCAGCTTGTCGCGCAGGAGGAGCGTGAAGTACAGCAGGAGCCGGCTGGCCAGGAAATAGGCGAGGAAGAAGAGCGCGAGCGCGGGGAACGCGTCCGACGAGAGGCCGGTCTGGCCTCCGGTGAGCACGACTACACCCCAGGCGTACACGCCGAAGGCGGAGAGGAGCGCGACCACCTCGCGGCCGGCGTTGATGAACGCGATCTGCACACCCTTCCGGGCGAGCAGCCCGTCGGCGATCGCCACGCCGACCCAGAGCGCCAGCGCGGTGACCGGTGCGCCGACGAGGAGCGAGCCCGCGAGCGCCGGCACCGCGAGCAGATGCAGCGTACCGTACTTGGTGAGCGGAAGCTGCTGGAGGCGCATGCCGACCACCGCGAGCAGCAGCACCGCGATCGCGATGGGATGGCCGAACCATCGTGTGTCGACGATGAGCGCGACGACGAGGAGCGCGAGCCCGATCGTTCCGACGGCGCGCGCGTAGGCCCCGAGGAACGATCTCATGTCAGGCGTCGTCGATCGCGCGACGCAGCGAGGCCGCGAGCCGAAGCGCCGACTCCACGCTCTCGTCCGCGGCACGTACGATCGCGCTCCCGACCACCACGCCGTCGGCGATTCCGGCGACGGCGCGCGCCTGGGCTGGCTGGGAGATGCCGAAGCCCACGCACAGCGGCAGCGAGGTGGCGGCGCGCAGGCGCGCGACCGTGGCCGGCAGGTCGGGCGGCAGATCGGTGCGCTCGCCCGTCACGCCGAGGCGGCTGATCAGGTAGACGAATCCGCTGCCGGTGCGCGCGATCTCCGCCATGCGCGCCGCGGGCGTCGTGGGTGCCACGAGGCGGATGAACGCCAGCGGGCTGCGAGCGAACCAGCCTTCGCGCTCCGCGTCGGCGCCGAGGGGGAGGTCGGTCACGAGGACGCCGTGGGCGCCCGCATCGGCCGCGCGCCGAAGCGCATCGTCGCCGCCACGCAGCAATGGGTTCAGGTAGCTGAACAACACGACGGGAATCGTCAGGCCCGCCGCCGAGATAATCTCCAGCACCTGATCGAACCGGATTCCCTGATCGAGGGCCTTCTGCGAGCTGGCCTGGATCACCGCGCCGTCGGCGAGCGGGTCGGAGAACGGCACGCCGACCTCCACCACGTCGGCGCCGTGCTCCTCGAGGCCTTGCAGCAGGGCCACGCTCCGCGCGCGGTCGGGGTGGCCGGCGGTGACGTAGGGAACGAACGCGCGACGTCCGTCCGCCTTCAATCGCGCGAACCGCTGCGCGATCGCGTCAGACGAAGTAGTCGCCAATCCTGATGCCATATCGGTCCGGATCCTCGGTCTTGATGATCGTGCGGAGGTACACGCCGTCGGCGCTCTGTTCGGCGAGATCGACCAGCGTGCCCGGATGCTGCAGGTTGCCGCGCGAGTCGCTGATCACGCGAACGACGGGGCGGGACAGCATCTCCGGAATGGTGTTCACCGCGTGCACGATCCCGAGCTCGAAGGTGTCCAGAACGACGAGCGTGCCGACGGGATAGATACCCGTGAGGTTGATGAAGGCCTTCACCACGACCGGGTCCATGCCGCGGCGCGGATTCTCGCGCATCTCGGCCAGCACCTGGGCCGGTGACATCGGTGTGGTCTGATACGACCGCCGCGACGTCGCCGCGTCGAACCCGTCGGCGACCGCGACGATCTTGCTGAACATCCCGAGCGCCCGCGGACGAATGGGACGCGGGTAGCCGGTGAGATCCATCTTCATGTGATGCTCGTGCGCCACGACCATGGACCGGTAGGGCAGCTCCTGCTGGCCGCGGAGCTGGAACAGGGCGAGCGCGCCGAGCCACGGGTGCGCGGCGATCAGGCGCCATTCGTCGTCCGAGAGGCTGCCCGGCTTGTTGATGATCTCCGCCGGCACGCGCGACTTCCCGATGTCGTGAAAGAGCGCCGCCATCCCGAGATCGTACAATTGCAGCTTGCTGAACCCGAGCCGCTTTCCGAGCGCCACGGAGAAGATGCAGACGTTCACGCTGTGGGTGAACGTGTACTCGTCGTACTCGCGGATGGTGGTGAGGCCCACCAGCGACGTCTCCTCGTTGAGGATCTGATCCACGATCCCCTGCACGACCCGCTTGACCTTCTTGACGTTCGCGCTGCGACCCATGCGCACGGAGGTCATGACCTCCTTCGTGGCGGCGACGGAGTGCGCGTAGGTCTTCTTGGCGACCTCCTTGGACTTCTGTCGCGACTCCTCGTCGGCCGCCTGCTCCATGGGCTCGCCGACCTCGAACGCCTCCAGCTCCTGCTGCTTGAGCTTCGCCTGGAGCTGATGCAGCCGGGTGGCCGGAGGATCGGAGGACGGCACGAGCAGCAGGGCCAGAAAGCGCGACCACTGCTTCACCGTCGGTGCCGCACGCAGGTGGAGCGAGCCGACTCCGGACGAGCTGAATACCGACAGCAGGTGACTGAAGCTCGCGTAGTTGTCGAGATCGAGCCGCAGGCGCACGCCGTTGATGAACACGAACTCGCCGGACACGCGGATCTCCAGCTCGTGCTCCTTCGCCAGCAGCTCGCTGGCCAGGGCGCTGAGCTCCTCCGTCGACTTCACGACGGCGGCGTTCTCGAGCGGATAGAGGCGAATGGCCCGCAGCGCGGCGTAGAAGCCGAGGATGAGCTTCTTGCCGGTGATGCGGATGAACGCGTCGTCGCCCCGGTCGCCGAACGGGGAGGGATGTGCCTGACGCCCCGCGGAGTCCGTGGGCGGCAGCGGTCGCGGCGGCGGCCCGGGGCGCGACGGCGTGGTCATGCGGTCGCGCCCCGCAGGGCGCGCCCCACGGCGTTGCGCACGATGACGTCCTTCTCGTTCGCCGCGCGCTGGAGCGACGAACGCGCCTCGGCGGTGCCGATGCGTCCCAGCGCGACCGCGGCGCAGGCCCGCAGCTCGCCATCCTCGCGCCGGCCGAACATCGACTTGCCGTTGAGCATCGCGTCGAGGGCCACGACGCCCGGCGCGCCGCACAGCGATCCATAGGCCTCGAACACCGCCATCTTCTCCGTGAGATCCGCGTCGCGAATCGAGCGCCCCGTCACGATCGCCTCCAGGCGCGGCAGCGCGGGACGATACGCGTGGGCCTGCAGCGCTCGCACGCTCGCGACGCGGATGTCGCGATCGGCGTCGTCGACCATCCGCTCCAGCGCCTGAAGCGCGGTCGGCGACCCGATGTCCGCCAGCGCCTGCACTGCCGCGCTGCGCAACGCGGCCTCGTCGCTCTCCAGGACCTTGGCGAGGGGCCCCACGGCCGCCGGTGTACGCAGCCCGCCGGCGCGCTTGATCGCCTCGAGCGCGACGTCCCGCTTGGGCGATGCGATGAGCTTGACCAGATCCGCGGTGCTCTGCGCCGCCAACCGCGCCGCCGCCTGCTCGAGCAACGGCCGGAGCTTCGGATTCTGGAGACGCCCGAGCCATTCGAGCACGGTGGACAGCGCTGTGCCTCGCAGCTGCTCGAACAGCTCTCCCAATTCCGCGGCCGCCGGCAGCGTGGCCGAGGCGTCCATCGACTCGAGGAGCTGCGAGAGCGCCTCCGGGGCGCTCAACCGCGCCGGAAGCTGTGCCATCCGCTCGCTGTGCGCGGGCGTGATGTCGATGGCGCGCTTGCCCGCCACGAGCGACTCGCGCACGAGGTACGCCACGGTGCGGACCTGCCCCGCGGACAGCAGATGC
>JBJMNM010000786.1:0-4504 GCA_045804305.1 Gemmatimonadaceae bacterium
CCATATCGCTCCGTGCACAACCGATCTCATGATGGCGCTCGCGTCATGACCCCGGTGGCACGCGCCCGGAATGTGCACAGCTCGTTGGCCACAGAAATCCCCTTCAGGAGCCTCGTCCATGACTGCGCCCACCGATGTCACCGCCGCTCGTGAAGAAGTGTCCCGCACACGTGCCCAGATCTCCGACACGATCGACGAGCTCGAGATGCGCATCACCGCGCCGGTGAAGGCGGTCAAGGCTCGACTCGACGTCGCGCAGCTCGTGCGCGATCACCCCTGGCCCGCTCTGGCCGTGGCGATTGGCGCGGGAGTGCTGGTGAGCACGTCAGGGGCGGATGCCAAGGCAGCGACGATGGCCAAGGCCAAAGCGGCCGACGCGGCCGCGGCCGCCGCGCGTGCGGCGCGCGACCTGCCCGACAACGCGCGCGGGGCGGCGCATGGTGCTGCTCGGGCAGCCGGCTCCTACGTCGATGGTCTGGCGGGGACATTGCTGCTCGCGCTCATCCGTCGGCTGCGAGAGCCGGAACCGAGCCCGACCACGGCCTCTTCAGCTGCACCACTCTCGTGAGCATCGGACGCCGAGAGTTCCTGAAACGCGGAACGGCCGCGGGCGTGCTCGCCGCCGCCGGTCTCCACGCGACCGACGCATCGGCCGTGGAGCCGCAGACCGAGAACGCTGTATCCCGCACGCAGACATCGACGGATCCGGACATCGAGCTGCCGACCGAGCTCGCTGACCGGCAGCTCGACAGCCAGGCGTTCTCGCTCTCGGAATACGATTCCATCACGCCGGCCCTGCACTTCGCCGAGAAAGACGCGAACGCTGCCCGGCAATGGCAGCGAGCCGTCCGGCATCGGCTGATCGAGCGGCTCGGCGGCTTTCCGACGACCCGTGCCGCCCTGAACCCCGAGGTGCTCGAGCGCCGAGACTTCGGCACCTACCAGCGCGAGCGCATCGTGTTCCAGACGCGACACAACCTCTCCGCGGTCGGCTACCTGCTGCTGCCGGTGAACCGTCCTCGCCCCCTGCCGGCGATCGTGTGCTTCAGCGGCCATGGCCGAGGCGTGGACGATCTGCTGGGGATCGCGCCCGATGGTACGCAGCAGCCCACGCGCGGCACCGGTTACGCCAGGGAGTACGCGCTCCAATGCGTAGAGCATGGCTACGCCACGTTCGCGCTCGAACAGCTCGGCTTCGGCGCTCGCCGCGATGCAGCCGCGCGCAAGGCTGGTCCCGCGGAGAATTCGTGCCGACCAGCCGCGTGCGCGGCACTGCTCTTCGGGCAGACGATGATCGGCTTGCGGGCATGGGATGCCATGCGCGCGATCGACTACCTGGCCACCCGACCCGAGATCGATGTGCGCCGCGTGGCAACACTCGGCGCATCCGGCGGCGGCACCACGTCCCTCTTCACCGCGGCCCTCGATGATCGCGTACGAGTCGGCGTGGTCAGCGCCTACTTCAACACGTTCCGGGACAGCATCGTCAGCATCTCACACTGTCCGGACAACTACGTGCCCGGCCTCGTACACGACATGGAGATGTCCGACGTCGCGGGACTCGTCGCGCCGCGCGGTCTGTTCGTCGAATCGGGCCGCTTGGACCGAATCTTTCCCATCGAAGGGAGCCAACGCGCCGCGGAGCACACGCGGCAGATCTACCACGCCCTCGGCGCGCCCGAGAGCATGGGATACGCGATCCATGAGGGCGGGCACGAATTCAATGGCGCGGCGGCGTTCGATTTTCTGGCCCGCTGGCTATAGAGCGTCCGCTCACAGCGGTCCATCGCGATAGGTCCAGCGCGGCACGTAGCCGAGCTGTTCGCGTGCGCGAGTGATGTTCACCGTGTGCTCGTCGGCGAGCTGCGCCACCACGTAGCGCGTGAGCGGTGGTGGCTGATGCAGGCGCCCCATTCGCCACAGCCACTCGCACGCCGTGGCGATTCTCCACGCCGCGCGGCGCGGCACGTAACGAAGGCGCATCCGGAGTCCGATGCGTGCCAGTACGGTGGTGAGCAGCGAATCCACGGTCGGCACCTCCGCGTCGGATACGTTGAACACACCGCGCACCACAGGCGCGTGCAGGGCGCGCTCCACGGCCATCGCGAGATTCTCGACGTGCGTCACCGAGAGGCGGTTGCGGCCCGTACCCGGGACCGGGAGCCGACCGAACCGCTCGGCCGCGAGGAGCCGAGGGAGCAGCGTGGTGTCGCCGGGGCCGTACACCACGTGCGGACGGAGCACGATCACCGGCCGTCCCGCCGTCATGAGCACGCGCTCCGCCTCCGCCTTGGAGCGACCATAGGCGGAATGCGCGCAGTCGCCAACCGGGGCGTCCTCGTCCAGGTTCACGACGGGCACGTCGTCGGAGTATACGCTCGTGGTGCTCACGTGAATGAAGCGATCCGCGCTCGCGAAAGTCTCCAGCACGGCATGCGTACCCCTCACATTCACCATGTGGTACGCGCGGCCGGCGCCCCAATCGCCCACCATGGCGGCGCAGTGGACCACCGCATCGAAGTGCGGCGCCGCGATGGGCCCTCGAGCAATGTCCCAGGCGTGGTAGTCGGGCAGGGCCGTCCGAACAGCTTGAAGGGGACGCCGCCCATAGCTCGTGACTCGATGCCCGTTGGCGGCGAGCGCGCGGGCGATGCAGCCGCCAACGAATCCGCTGGCTCCGGTGACCGCGATCAGCACGAGAGGCGCTCCCGCGCGAGCATCCGCAGCGCCTCCTTGTCCACCTTGCGCGACCGGCCCGTCACGGGCAGCCGCATCGCGATGATCAGGTCGGGCACCGCAGCGTCGTCGATGCGAGATGGCCCGCTGCGCAGCGCACGCCCCACCTCGTGGCGCAGCCGGTCGCCGTCTACACCGTCCTCCGGCTCGACCACGAGCACCACGCGCTCGTCGGCCTGACGCTCGTCGAACACGCCAACCATCGCGCAACGGCGCACGCCCGGCAGGCGCTCCACCACCGGCTCGTGCAAGGCGGGATAGATGTTGTGGTGTCCGCGGATGATCATGTCCTTGCTCCGTCCGAGGAGCACCACGCGTCCGTTCTCGAAGCGCGCGACGTCACCGGTGTAGTGCTCCTCCACGGAATCGTAGCCAAGGTAGCGCGTGAACAGATTTGGACCGCGCAGCACGAGCTCCCCCTCGGCGGTCAGCCGCGCCGTCACGCCACGGGCGAGCGTGCCGAGCATGTCTCCATCGCCCTCGTAGGCAAGCTTCTCCTCGAGCGTGATGAAGGCGGCGGGCAGCAGCTCGGTCATGCCATACACGCACCACGCACGGGCGCCACGCGGCAGTACCGCCTGAAAGCGCCGCAGAAAGCCCGCCCGCACCGGCGCCGCACCGATCATCACGTCGCGGACGGTTGTCGGCAGAGTGTCGCAAGTGGACGCGAGATGCTCGGCGAGCGCTTGCGCATCGGCGGTGACGTTGAACAGGTGCGTGACCCCATGTTCCCGAAGCAGGCGCTGGGTGCGCGCGGCGGAGAAGCGTCCCTGTGGCGGGATGACCACCGAGGCGCCGGCCGACAGCGCGGGGAGCACGAAGTGCACGTCGCTCGCATAGAGCACGTCGCCCTCGGTGAAGCAAAGCTGGGAGCCCACGAGGTCGAGCGTGGCGGCGATCGATCGCCCGCTGTGCACCACCGCCTTGGGCGCGGCGGTCGTCCCCGATGTGAACACGACGATCAGCGGCTCCTCCGCCGCAGTCGTCGGAAGGGCCACGACGCCGGGCCGACGGCCCAAGTGTTCGAGGCGCGCACCGGTGATCGTGGCCCTCGACCCTGGTAGCCGTGGGCCGACACTGATGCACCGGGCGCGCGCGACCTGCTCGAGCGGAAGCAGGCTGAGCCCGCGTGTGCGTGCAAGACGACGCAGCAGCCGGTAGCGCGACGCCGCAAGGAGGAGTGAATCGGCAACCACCCACCTCGGTTGGATCATTCTCATCTGCGCCGCGAACAGCGAGTCACCGATCCCCAGGTCAGCCGCGACGAGCACCCCGCCCGCCTCGACGATGGCGAGCATGAAGACGATCGTGTCGATGCCCGGGCGCACCGCGAACAGCACGTGATCGCCTGGTGTGAGGCCTGCGCGGATCAGTCCGCGCGTCACCGCATGCACGCGCGCGAGCAGCTGCCCGCGCGTGGTGGCGGCGCCAGATGCCTCGCGCATGGCGATGGCGGCCGGACGCTCGGCGCACCGCGCCTCGAAGGCGGTCAGGAGAGCAGATCCGTTCATGTGTCACTCCGGCTGTGGAGCTGAACCTCGAACGTGGAGTATCCCGCCAGCAGACGACGCATACCCACACGCCGTCGAACGATGCGCAGCTCTCCCGGTTCGGCCACCAACGCCTGGAGCGCGAGGAACAACTCGTGCTGCGCCACGGCGAAGCCGAGACAGAAATGCGGTCCGGCGCCGTACCAGAGATTTCGCGCACGGGGATCGTGGACGCGGCTCGCGTCGAACCGATCGGGGCGGGGAAAGAGCGAGCCGTC
>JBJMNM010000787.1:0-8194 GCA_045804305.1 Gemmatimonadaceae bacterium
CAGCATTGGCACGTGTGGGAGGTGATGCGCGACACGAGCCCGCAGGCGTTCACGCCGGCCCTCGGTTACGCCGCCAACATGATCAGCGCGTGCGTGCTGATCTTCCTCGGGCTGGTGGCGTTCATCTTCTGGCTCGGTACCCTGGCGGAGCACGTCGCTCGGAAGGAGGCGCCCGTCTGATGTGGCGGACCAACCTGCGCGTCCTCGCGCTCGCCCTCTGCGTCGTCGGCTTCTACACGACGATCGCGCACGTCATCCCGCAGCTTCAGTCGGAGGTGCCGGAGGCGCTCGCCCTCACGAGCGACGCATCGCCCGAGGCGCTCGCGGCGGCTGGGGAGAAGATCTTCAACGGCTCGGGCGGCTGCACGACCTGCCATGGGCTCGGCACGCGCGCGCCCAACCTGCTGACCGACAACGCCGGCGAGGGGACGATCGGCGCGCGTTGCGGCTCACGAAAGCCAGGTATGAGCTGCAAGGACTACCTGTACGAGTCGCTCGTCAAGCCGGGCGCGTACGTGGTGAAGGGGTTCGAGCCGATCATGCCCGACATGAGCAAGCAGCTCAGCCCCGACCAGCTGTGGACGGTGGTGGCGTATCTGCAGTCGCAGGGTGGGGAGGTGACGGTCACCGGCGCCGATATAAAGGCGGCGAGCGGTTCCACCGCGGCGCCGGCGCCCGCGGCCGGCGCGAGCTTCACGGCGACGACGGATCCCGTGCAGCTGTACAACGAGAAGGGGTGCGTCGGCTGTCATCAGCTCGACGGAAAGGGCGGTGCAGTCGGGCCACCATTCGATCATATCGGGAAGACGCGCAACGCCGAGTACATTCGCCGCTCGATCCTCATGCCGAACGCCGATACGGCGAAAGGCTATGAAAAGTTCGCCGGCACCATGCCCACCACCTTCGGGCAGCAGCTCACGGCGACACAGCTCGAGGCGCTGGTGAAATACCTGGCGGCCCGCAAATGAGCCGCACGCGCGAAGTGCTCCGGCACCCGTTCTGGCAGGCGCTGCTGCTCATCGCGGCCGCCTGGCTGTTGTTCGCGTTCGGCATCAACTATCTGCCGCGCCTGATCGGCATGCGCAGCGCGCCGGTGCCGCAGAGCGTGCAGCTCGAGTACATGTTCATCGTCGTGGTGGGCGTGCTGCTGCATGTCTCGAGCGACGAGTTGCGGTGGCGTACCTTCCGCCGGCCGATGCATTCGGCGCTCGTGGATCGCGACAAGCGATGGGTGCGCATCGCGCTGCTCGTGGCTCTGCCACTGCTGCTCGGGTTCACGATGTACTCGCAGACGAAGCCAACGGTGGACGCGCCGATCCAGCTCCGCTCCATCCACCCGGCGCCGCCCAGCCAGATCACCTTCAAAGGCAAGCCGATGGTGCTGGCCGGCCTCGAGAACCCGCTGCGGACGCGCGGGGACATGGCCGAGCATCTCCGCACCGGCAAGCGGATCTACTACCAGAACTGTCTCCCCTGCCACGGCGACCGGCTCGACGGCCAGGGGCATTTCGCGCACGGGTTCAGCCCGGCGCCGGCGTCGTTCGAGGACAACGGCACCATCGCGCAGCTCACGGAGAGCTACGTGTTCTGGCGGATCGCCAAGGGTGGGCCCGGACTTCCGCGCGAAGGCACTCCGTGGAATTCCGCCATGCCGGTGTGGGAGAACTTCCTCAGCGAGGATGAGATCTGGGCGGTCGAGCTGTTCATCTACGAGCAGTCGGGTTGGAAGCCGCGGCGTTGGGAAGCGGCGACCGAGGAGGGCAAGAATCCGCCGGGCACGAAGCAGCCGATCACGCCGCCTCGCGCTCCCGCGCCGGCTGCGCCGTCTCCCACCGCTGCACCGGCCACGAAGCCTGGAGGCGGCGCATGAGACGCCTCGCACTGTTCGGCCTTCCGGTGATCCTGGCGTCCTCGCACGACGCGCTCGCGCAGGCGCCCAAGGGGAAGGTCGTGTACGACAAGTGGTGCGCCGGCTGTCACGGCGAGAAGGGTGATGGGAATGGCGACGGCGCGACGGAGATGCTGCCGCGGCCGCGCGACTTCACTCGCGGCGTGTACAAGATCCGCACGACCGCCAGCGGCGAGATCCCCACTGACGACGACCTGTTGCACATCATCGCCGAGGGGATGCCGGGGACCGCGATGCCGGCGTGGAAGGAGAAGCTCTCGGAGCAGGAGCGGCGCGACATCGTGGCGTACATCAAGAGCTTCTCGAGCTTCTTCAGTTCGCCCGCCAAGCCGCTCGCCTTCTCGAAGAATCCGGGCGGTGGAGACGCTGCGATCGCCGACGGCAAGGCGACGTTCACGAAGCTCGAATGCGCGAAGTGCCACGGTTCGGCCGGGCGCGGCGACGGGAAGTCGGCGCCCACGCTGAAGGACGACTGGGGACACCCGATCCACGCCCAGGATCTGACGGAGAGCTGGAAGTTCCGCGGCGGCAACGACGTGCAGTCGGTCTACACGCGGCTTCGGACGGGGCTCGACGGGACGCCGATGCCGTCATTCGCCGACGCCATCGAGCAGAAGCTGATCACCGACGAGCAGCTCTGGCATGTCGCGGCGTATGTGAAGAGCCTCTCGCCCGACGCGCCGGTGGCGCGCGAAGTCGTGCGCGCGAGGCTGACCACGGCGCTGCCCGCCACACCAGACGATCGCGCGTGGGATCCGGTGGAGCGCTACTGGATCCCCGTCGTCGGTCAGGTCATCACCAAACCGCGCATGTTCGCGCCCACGGTAGATGGCGTGTGGGTGCAGGCGATGCACGACGGCAAGCGGATCGCGTTGCGGCTGTCGTGGAGCGATCCCTCGCAGTCTCCGGCGCCGGCGTGGAACGAGTGGCTCGCGCGGCTCGACACCACGCTGAGCGCGGGCGACGGCCCTCTGGCGACGCAGCAGGGGCCCGACCGCCTCATCGTGCAGTGGCCGATGCAGCATGGCGACGACACCGAGCGCCCGTACTTCCTCGGGGGCAGCACGCGTCGCCCCGTGCAGCTCTGGCGGTGGACGAGCGCGCCCGACCGTGTGGAGGTGGGCTCGGCCACCGGGCTCGGCACCTTTGCACCGAGCACCGCCGACGCCGATTCCGTGAGCCACGCGGCGCGGTACGACGCCGGCCAATGGCGGCTGCAGCTCATGCGGACGCTCCGCACCCGCGATACCACCCGCGGACCGCAGTTGACGCCTGGAGAGGCGGTGCCGCTGGCGATCTTCGTCGCCGATGGCTCGAACGGCGAGGACGACGTGCGAAGCGCCGTGAGCACCTGGTACGCGATTCACCTCGACGTCCCGACTCCGGCCCGTGTCTACGCGGTGCCGGCCATCACCGTACTCCTCACCGCCGGCCTGGGGATGCTGCTCATCACGCGTGCGCAGCGGAGCGATTCCAGGGCTGGCCAACCCGAACGAGAGAGGACCGAGCAATGAAGCGAGCATTCCTGTGCGTGCTGGCACTGAGCGTTTCGTGCGGCAAGAGCGACAAGTCGGCCAACGCCGGCGCAACGGCCTCCGCTGTGGGCACGCCGGCCGCGACGGCCTCCACCGGCCCAAGCGGCGACGGCGTGGTGAGCGGCACCGTGCACTTCACGGGGACGGCACCTGCCAATCCGACCGTGGACATGTCCGAGGAGCCGGCGTGCAAGGCGAAGTACACCGGCAATCCGGTGGACTCGCAGGTCGTGGTGAGCAACGGCGGCCTTGGCAACGCGTTCGTGTACGTGAAGAGCGGCCTGCCGGCCGGTGCCACTTATGCGCCGCCGAGCACTCCGGCTGTGATCGATCAGAAAGGATGCGAGTACCACCCGCGGGTGTTTGGCCTCCAAGTAGGCCAGAAGCTCGAGATCAAGAACGATGACCCCTTGCTGCACAACATCAAGGCGGTGCCGCACGCGAACCGCGGCTTCAACATCAGCCAGCCGTCCGCCGGCATGACCACGACGCGCACCTTCGACAAGGAAGAGGTGATGGTCCCCTTCCAGTGCAACGTGCACGGCTGGATGCAGGCGCACGCCGGCGTGCTGTCGCATCCGTTCTACGCCGTGTCCTCGCCCGATGGGAAGTTCACCATCAAGGGATTGCCGCCGGGTACGTACACGATCGAGGCATGGCACGAGAAGCTCGGCACCCAGACGGCGAACGTGACGGTCGCCAAGGGCGAGACCAAGACAGCGGACTTCAACTTCACTCCCAAGGCGTGAGATGTCCGACTTCTTCAGCTGGCTGCTGCCTCCCGGCGCCTCGACCTTCGTAGACGAGATCGACTGGCTGTACAACACCATTCTGGTGATCACCGGTCTCGCGTTCGTGCTCGTCGAGGTGGCGCTCGTCTGGTTCCTGGTGAAGTACCGCCGGCGGCCCGGCCGCCGCGCAACCTATACGCATGGCAGCACGCGGGCGGAGATCATCTGGACGAGTGTGACCGCGATCGTCGTGGTGTGGATCGGGCTCGCGAGCGCCGGTGGATGGCATCGCATCAAGGGGCGGGAGAGTGCACCCGCGGGTTCGTATCCGCTGCTGATCACCGCCAAGCAGTTCGAGTGGCACATCACCTATCCCGGCACTGACGGCAAGATCGGCTCGGCCGACGACTTCACGGTGCGCAGCCAGCTCCATCTCGTGGTGAATCGCCCGGTCGCCGCCATGCTCGAGTCGGAGGACGTGATCCACTCGTTCTACGTGCCTCCCTTCCGGATCAAGCAGGACGCCGTGCCGGGCATGCACATCCCCGTGTGGTTCCAGCCGACGAAGGTCGGAACCTTCGAGCTCGGCTGCGCGGAGCTCTGCGGGCTGGGGCACTACCGCATGCGTGCCGTCGTGACGGTGCACACGCAGCAGGACTACGACCGCTGGGTGGCGGAGCGCGCGCGCACCGCCGCCGCATCTCGTTGACGCATCAGAGGGTACCCATGGCAACCACGGCAACGGGAACACCAAGCGACTTCGTCTTCGACGGCGGACACGCGCATCACGACGACCGGTCGTTCCTCCGAAGGTACATCTTCTCCACCGATCACAAGATCATCGGCATCCAGTTTCTGCTGATGAGCCTCTTCTTCCTGCTCTGCGGCGGCACGCTGGCGATGCTGATGCGCTGGCAGCTCGGCTTCCCCGGACGTCCCGTTCCCGGCGGCGGCGTTTTGCCGGAGGGGATGGCGGCGAGTGGGGTGATCCTCCCCGAGTTCTACAACTCACTGGTCACGATGCACGGCACGTTCATGGTGTTCTTCGCCATCATGCCGCTGCTTGTCGGAGTGTTCGGGAACTACCTCATCCCGCTCAAGATCGGCGCGGAGGACATGGCATTCCCGCGGCTCAACATGGCATCCTTCTGGACGGCCGTTCCGGCCGGCCTGCTCATGCTCGCGGGATTCTTCGTCGAGGGCGGACACGCCGCGGCTGGATGGACGTCGTACGCGCCGCTCAGCGCCAATCCCGAGTACACCGGCGTGAGCATGGGGCAGAAGCTCTGGTGCGCCAGCCTCATCATCCTCGGCCTGTCGTCGATCCTCGGCGCGGTCAACTACATCACGACGATCATCCAGCTGCGAGCACCCGGGATGCTGTGGTTCCGCATGCCGCTCAGCATCTGGTCGCTGTTCGTGACGGCGTGGCTGGTGCTGCTCGCCATCCCGGTGCTGTCCGGCGCGGTGATCATGCTGCTGTTCGACCAGACCATCGGCACCCACTTCTTCGCGCCGGCCGCGGGCGGCCAACCATTGCTCTGGCAGCATCTCTTCTGGTTCTTCGGGCATCCCGAGGTCTATATCCTCATTCTGCCCGCGATGGGGATGGCGTCGGACATCATCGCGAATGGGTCGCGCAAGCCGATCTTCGGCTATACGTCGATGGTGCTCGCGATCATCGGGATCGGGTTCCTGGGTTGGGGCGTGTGGGGCCACCACATGTTCATGAGCGGGATGAACCCCACCATGGGCACGGCGTTCATGGTCTCCACGCTGCTGATCTCCGTGCCGTCCGCCATCAAGGTGTTCAACTGGCTCGGCACGATGTGGGAGGGGAACATCCACTTCCATGTGCCGATGCTCCATGCCGTCGCGTTCGTGGCGATGTTCGTGATCGGCGGGTTGAGCGGTGTGTTCATGGCCGCGGCTCCCGTGGACGTGTACATCCACGACACGTACTTCATCGTCGCGCATCTGCACTACGTGCTGTTCGGCGGCAGCCTGTTCGCCATCTTCGCCGCCATCACGTACTGGTATCCCAAGATGTTCGGCCGGCTGATGAGCCCACGCTGGGGCCGAGTGCATTTCTGGTTGACGTTCGTGTTCTACAACTTCGTGTTCTTCCCGATGCATCAGCTCGGGCTCCAGGGGCACATGCGGCGGTTGTACGACCCCAACCAGTACGAGTTCCTCCACAAGGTCCAGCCGCTGAACACCTTCATCTCGATCAGCGCGTTCATCCTCTTCGCGTCGCAATTCATCTTCGCGGCAAACTTCATCATCAGCTGGTTCCGTGGCGCGCCGGCGGGCAACAATCCGTGGCTGGACAACGGGTTGGAATGGACCGTGCCCTCGCCGCCGCCGCACGGCAACTTCGCGCGAGTGCCGACCGTGTATCGCGGGCCCTACGAATACAGCTCGCCCCTGGTGGAGGAGGATTATCTCCCGCAGGACCGGCAGCTTCCGCCGTCTTCGGGGCCCGGGCGCGTTCCGGCTGTGCCGCACATTCCGCTGATGCCGTCGCCGCACCGGCGGTCACCCAACAACTGACAGGGAGCACGCCATGGCACACTCCGTTGCTCTCGTTCACGACGTGATGCAGCCCCCGCCCGACCGGGAGGCCGGCACGGGCGTGTACAGCGAAAAGGTGGCGATGTGGGTCTTCCTCGCCTCGGAGGTGATGTTCTTCACGGCGCTGATCGGGACTTACATCATCCTGCGTGTCGCGCATCCCGAGCAGTGGGCCCCGCCGGGCAAGGTGCTCAACGTCCCGGTCACGGCGGTCAACACCTTCCTGCTCATCTGCAGCAGCGTGACGATGGTGAAGGCGTTCGCCGCCGCGGAAGACGACGACCAGCGCGGGCTCCGCCTCTGGCTGCTTGCAACCACGCTGATTGGTGCCACCTTCGTGGGCGTCCAGGCCTACGAGTACACGCACCTGATCGAGAAGGGGTTCACGGCCGCGGCCGGCCTCTACGGCTCCACGTTCTACACGATGACCGGCTTCCACGGCTTTCACGTCAGCATGGGCGTGATCTGCCTGTCGTTCGTCACCTGGAAGGCGTTCCGCGGGAAGTACTCGTCGCGCGATCACCGCGGCGTTGAGGTGATCGGCCTGTACTGGCATTTCGTCGACCTCGTCTGGATCATCCTGTTCACGATCGTCTACCTCATCTAGTGCGAGCTCACGGCTCGTTGCTCGCGAGGTTCCTTCATGACCGTCTCCAGCTCTCCGCCTGCTTCGCACGCCAAGCACAAGCGTCCCCATTATGTGGGCATCTGGTTCGGGCTCGGCGCACTCACGGCGCTCGAGCTGACGATCGCCTTCCTGCCGTGGAGCAAGATGATCCTCATTCTGCTCCTCATCGCCCTCGCCGTGTGGAAGGCGCTGCTCGTCGCGCTCTATTACATGCATCTCCGGTTCGAGAAGGGACGCCTCCGCCTCCTCGCGCTCGCCCCGCTCCCCTTCTGCATCATCTTCGTCACGGCCGTGCTGCAGGAGCACTTCCGCTGATGACGCGGGGCGCCGTGTCACCAGTGGATCTGTTCGCGCTCACGAAGCCGAGGATCGTGCTGCTCGTCGCGATCACCGCGGCGGCAGGGTATGCGCTGGGATTGCGCACCCTCCCGCCCGGCCAGTATCCGGCGTCATCCGCGGCGGCCACCGGATGGGTGCTGCTCCACACGTTGCTCGGCACCTCGCTCGTGGCCGGAGGCACGAGCGCGCTCAACATGGTGGTGGAGCGCGACGTGGATGCGCTGATGCATCGGACCGCGCATCGACCGCTGCCGGCGGGACGGATCAGCCTCGCCGCCGCCTTGAGCTTCGCGTGGACGATCAGCGTGCTCGGCGCACTCGAGCTGCTGCTGTTCGTGAACGCCACGACCGCGTTGCTCGCGGTCTCCACGCTCGTGGTGTACGTCTTCGTCTATACGCCACTCAAGCGGCGGACGTCGCTCGCCACGCTCGTCGGCGCCATCCCGGGCGCGCTTCCCATCGTGGGCGGCTGGACGGC
>JBJMNM010000788.1:0-3664 GCA_045804305.1 Gemmatimonadaceae bacterium
AGCCGCTGCGCCTCCAGCAGCCTGCCAGCGGCACGCATCTCGGCGAGCCGGCCGGTGAGCTCCTCGCGGATGAGCTTCACGGCGCGCTCGAGCGTCGGACGCTGGGTGACGAAGTGCTTCGCCGGGTAGACCGCCGCGCGCTCGAGCGTCGCGATCGTCTCGCCGGTGAGGACGTTGATCTTGGAGATGCGCTCGACCTCGTCGCCCCAGAGCTCGACCCGTACCCCCTGCTCCTCGTACGCTGGAAAGATCTCCACCGTATCGCCGCGCACGCGGAAGGTGCCGCGCTCGAAGGCGACGTCGTTCCGGTTGTACTGGATCTTCACCAGCGAGCGCAGGATGTCGTCGCGATTGACCTTCTGCCCCTGCGTGAGGGTGACCATTTGCTCTCGATACGAGACTGGATCACCCAGACCATAGATGGCGCTCACGGTCGCGACGATGATCACGTCGCTCCGCTCCATCAGCGACGACGTGGCGCGCAGCCGCAGCCGGTCGATGTCCTCGTTGATCGACGCGTCCTTCTCGATGTACGTGTCGGTCGTCGGGACGTACGCTTCCGGCTGGTAGTAGTCGTAGTACGAGATGAAGTACTCGACCGCGTTCTGCGGGAAGAAGCTCTTGATCTCGCCGTAAAGCTGCGCAGCCAGGGTCTTGTTGTGGCTCAGCACCAGCGTGGGCTTGCCGTACTTCGCGATGACGTTGGCCATCGTCATCGTCTTCCCCGAGCCGGTGACGCCCATCAGCGACTGGAAGCGGTCGTCGCGATCGAGGCCGGCCATCAGCTCGGCGATCGCCTTGGGCTGATCTCCGGCGGGCTCGAAGGGGGCCTGGAGCTGGAAGTTGGCGCGGGACATGACTGAACTTAACCTCTTCGGGCTCTCTTCGGGAGAGCGACAACGGCGCTCATTCGGTCGTCAAGCGTTTTCCGGATTGATCCTCTCCCGCCGCTGCACTTCGGTGATGCCTTTCACCTTCCGAGCCGCCCGGATGATCTTCTGGAGGTGCGCCAGGTTCTCCACTTCCACGAGCACCGCGCCTGATGCGCGACCGTCGGTGGACTTGAGCTCCATGCTGCGAATGTTGGTGCCCGACTCGCTGACCGCGGCGGCGACGTCGGCGTAGAGGCCGCGCCGGTCGTTCCCCTCGAGCGCGAGCCGCACCACGAACCGCTCCCCTTCCGCTTCCTGCCAGTCGATCTCCAGCCGCCGCTCGGGCTCGTGCGCCAGGAACAGCAGGTTGGGGCAATCGGCGCGATGGATGCTCACGCCGCGGCCTCGCGTCACGTACCCCGTGACGGGATCGCCAGGAACCGGCTGGCAGCACTGCGCGTAGCGCACCATGAGGCCGTCGACCCCCTGGATGCGTACGCCCTTCGTGCCGCGCACTCGATCCACCAGCCGCTCGACGAGCGTCGGCTTGGCCGCCTCCTTCTCGACGTAGTCAGGGAACAGGTGCTTGAGCGCGAGCCCGACGTTCACGTCCCCTTGGCCGATCGACGCGTAAAGGTGCAGGGCATCGGTGAGCGAGAGCGCCCGGGCGGCCGTGATGAGCGCGGCATCGTCCGGCCGGGTGAGCCGGCGACGCTTCAGCTCCCGCTCCAGGATCTCCTGGCCGAGCTTGACCGACGACGAGTGCTCCTCATGTCGGAGCCACTGCCGGATCTTGTGTCGAGCACGTCCG
The DNA here is from genome assembly GCA_045804305.1 of Gemmatimonadaceae bacterium. Lineage (GTDB taxonomy): Bacteria > Gemmatimonadota > Gemmatimonadetes > Gemmatimonadales > Gemmatimonadaceae > AG11. The sequence continues at coordinate 1,684 of JBJMNM010000788.1, forward strand.
GTACGCACGTGCGCGAGCCAGTCGCGGCTGGGCTTGGCCGTCGGCGACGTGATGATCTCCACCTGCTCCGAGTTGCGCAGCGAACGCGAGAGCGGGGAGATGCGCCCGTTGATCTTGGCGCCGGCGCACCGCAGCCCGACCTCGGAATGGACGGCGAACGCGAAGTCGATCGGCGTGGCGCCCTTGGGGAGCTGGATCACGTCGCCATTCGGCGTGAAGACGAAGATCTCGTCGGCGTAGAGGTCGAGCTTGAGGAACTCCAGGAACTCGTCCGGCGTCTTGGCATCGAGCTGGAGCTCGAGGATCTGACGGAACCAGGTCAGATGTCGATCGAGCTCGTCGGCGCTCTTGGCGTCCTCCTTGTACAGCCAGTGCGCCGCGATGCCGAAGTCGGCGGTGCGGTGCATCTCCTTCGTGCGGATCTGGATCTCGTAGAGCTGCCGCCCCGGGCCGAACACCGTGGTATGCAGCGACTGGTAACCATTCGACTTCGGCTGCGCGACGTAGTCCTTGATGCGCTCCTGCACGGGCGTCCACCCCTCGTGGATGATGCCGAGGGCGTGATAGCAGTCGGGCACGGAGTTGACGAGCACGCGGATGGCGAGGAGGTCGTAGATCTCCTCGTAGGGCTTTTCGCGCTGCTTCATCTTCTTGTAGATCGACCAGAGGTGCTTCGGTCGTCCGGTGACCTCGACGTTCTTGATCCCGGCCTTCGCGAGCTCGTGCTGGAGTGGAATGCGCAGCGCGGCGATGAGCGCTTCGCGCTCGCCGCGCTTCTGCGCCACCTTCTTCGCGAGCGCCTTGTACTCCTCCGTCTCGAGGTGCTTGAAGGCGAGGTCCTCGAGCTCCCACCGCATCTTCGCCATGCCGAAGCGGTGCGCGAGCGGCGCGTAGAGGTCCCGCGTCTCCTGCGCGATGCGGCGCTGCTTCTCCTCGGGGAGGAACTCCAGCGTGCGCATGTTGTGCAGTCGGTCCGCGAGCTTGACGATGATGACGCGCGCGTCCTTGGCGATCGAGAGCAGCAGCTTGCGGTAGCTCTCCACCTGGCGGTCCTGATTGGATCCGCTGTTCGGGAGCTTCGCGATCTTGGTGAGCCCGTCGACGATCGCGGCGATCTCCGTCCCGAATGCCTTCTCGACGTCGGCGACGGTGATCCTGGTGTCCTCGACGACGTCGTGAATCAGGCCGCTCGCCACGGTGGTGGTGTCGAGCTGGAGCTCGGCGAGGATCTTCGCGACCTCCACGGCATGCGTGACGTACGGCTCGCCGGAGTTGCGGAACTGGCCGCGATGCGCCTCCTCGCTGAACCGATAGGCGCGCGCGAGCAGCTCCTCGTCGAGGCGATCGTTTCTCGTCTCGCCGAGCGACCAACCGGGGATGATCTCGCGCAACGCCGTCGCCGTCACAGCAGTCCTGCCTCCGCGAAGCTGGTGTATCGTCCACGTCCGATGATGACGTGGTCGTGAACCGGGATGTCGAGCAGCTTGCCGGCCGCGACGAGCTGCTCGGTGACGAGCCGGTCGTCGGCGCTCGGCGTGGGGTCGCCGCTCGGGTGGTTGTGTACGAGGATGACCGCCGCCGCCCGCTCGGCGATCGCCTCGCGAAAGACCTCGCGCGGATGCACGAGGGAGGAGGTGAGTATCCCGCGCGTGACCGTGACGTCACGCTCGAGCCGGTGCTGCGCGTCCAGCACCGCGACGTGGAACTCCTCGACCGGCAGATCCTCGAGCCGGGGCGCGAAGAGCCGCGCCACGTCGCGTGGGGAGCGCACCGGTGCTCCGTCGTCCCGGGCCTCGGCCGCCAGCCGGCGCCCGAGCTCCAGGGCGGCGTGCACCGTCACCGCACGTGCCATTCCAACTCCAGTGGTCGCCGTGAGCGACGCCACCGGCTGCATCGCCATGCGTCTCAAAGAACCCCCCGCGCCGGCCAGAAGTGCCTGGCCCACGTGGAGCGCCGATCCACGCGTGCTTCCCGCGCCCAC
>JBJMNM010000789.1:0-2631 GCA_045804305.1 Gemmatimonadaceae bacterium
CCGTGGTGATGCTCGCCGATGGCGTCGAAGCCGCCACGCGCGCACTCCCGGAGCCGACGCCGGAGCGGATTCGCGACGTGATCGACCAGGTCGTTCGCCAGCGTCTCGATCAGGGGCAGCTCCGCGACACGCCGCTCACGCTACGCCAGCTCACCATCGTGAAGCAGGAGTTCGCGCGCGTGTTGAGCGGCATGTACCACGCTCGGATCGACTATCCCACTCCAGCCGTGCCCTTCGAGGCGGTGCGCCCGTGACACGCGTCGTCGCGGTGGAGACCGAGGGCGTGCGCATCGCCGTATCGCGCGACCGGGTGCGGCGCGTCGCGGAGCACGTGCTGCGCGCCGAGCGGGTGCGCGAGGCCCTGGTGTCGATCACGTTCGTCTCGGATCGCCGCATCGCCGCGCTGAACGCCCGCCACCTGCGCCACCGCGGGCCGACCGACGTGATCTCCTTCGGCTTCGCCCCCGTCGGGCGTGTCGGCGCCGTGGTCGGCGACGTGTACATCGCGCCGGAAGTAGCGCGGCGAAACGCACGCGCGCACCGGCAAGGCATCCGCGAGGAGCTGCTCCGGCTGGTCGTGCACGGCGTGCTGCACGTGCTGGGGCACGACCATCCGGTGAGCGACGCACGCTATACGTCGCCCATGTGGCGCCGGCAGGAGCGCCTGCTCCGCGCGGCGTTGGCCGCGGCATGAGCGTCGGCGCGCTGTTCGTCGCCAGCGGCGCGGTCGCGCTGGCCGCGCTCGCCGCCGGGGCCGATGGCGCGCTCCTCGGGGGCGACCTCGAGCCCGAGCCAGCGCCGTCGGTCGTCGGAGTGCTGCGGTGGCGCGAGCGGGCGCATCGGGCGCTCTCGCTCGCGCGGATCCTCGCGCATCTCGTCGCGGGCGCGGCCATCGCGCGCCTGCTCGGCCTTCAACGGGGCGATGGACCGCGCGGGGCGGCGATCGCCTTCCTGGCCGCCCTCGTCGTCGTCATCCTCGTGGAGGGGATCAGCCGGTCGCTCGGCTTTGCCACGGCGCCTCGCCTGGCGCTCGCCTTCTCGCCCCTCGTTCGCGCGCTCGACCTCGTGCTGTCGCCCATTCTGCGCGCCGGTGTGGCGCTCGATGCGCTGTTCGAGCGGCTCATGCCCGCGCCGACGATCGAGGAGCGCGCCGAGCAGCGCGAGGAGGCCACCGAGCAGTTCCGGCAGGTCGTGGCCGCGGAGGCCGACGTGTCGCGCGACGAGGAGGCACTGCTGCACGGTGTGTTCTCGCTCGCCGACACCGCCGTGCGCGAGGTCATGGTGCCCCGCGTGGACATCGTGGGCATCGAGCTCACCACGCCATGGAGCGAGGTGGTGGATCGAGTGCGCAGCTCGGAGCACGCGCGCTTCCCGGTGTACGACGACACCCTCGACAACGTGACGGGCATCCTGTACGCGAAGGATCTCCTGCCATTCGTCATCGACGACGATGAGCCGATGCAGGGATGGCAGGGGCTCGTGCGTCTCGCGACGTTCATTCCGACCTCCAAGCCCATCGACGTGCAGCTCCGCGACTTCAAGGCGAGCCGCACCCACATCGCGATCGTGAGCGACGAGTTCGGCGGCACCGCCGGACTCGTGACGATCGAGGACGTGCTGGAGGAGATCGTCGGCGAGATCCACGACGAGTACGACGACGAAGAGCCGGAGATCGAGCAGGAGGAGAACAAGCGCTTCTGGGTGAGCGGCCGGCTCGCTCTGGATGAGCTGTCGGAGTTGCTCGGCCAGGACTTCGTGCGCGAGGACCTCAACACGGTGGGCGGCCTCGTGTACGAGACCTTCGGTCGGGTGCCACGGCCGGGCGAGGCCGCGCAGCTCGGTGCGTATCGCATGGTCGTGGAGCGCATTCGCCGGCGCCGCGTCGAGCGCGTCTACTTCGAGCGCGTCCAACCGCTCGCGCACTCGGTGGCCGAATGAGCTCGCAGACCGTGCTCCTCATCCTCTCGGCCACACTCGTGGCGGCGCTCACCGCGGGCGGCATGGCCATGCGGTCGGTGAGCCGCATCTGGCTGCGCCACTGGGTCGAGCAGCAGCTGCGCGGCTCGCGCGCCGCACTGGCGTATCTCGAGCGGCCGCAGCGTCTGATCATCGCCTCCAATGCCACGGTCGCGCTGATTCTCGTGCTGTCCGGCGAGCTGCTCGCCAGCGATCACGCACGCGACACGGAACGACTCGCCATCACGCTGGCCGGCTTCGGCGCGATCGTGATCGTGTTCGGCCAGCTCCTGCCCCGTGCGCTGGCGCGCCGGTTCGCGCCGGCCGTTGCCTCCGCGCTCTCTCCACTGCTCGAGGCGGCCGCAGTGATCGCCGCGCCCATCGTCGCCGCCGGCCGCCTCGTCACGCGCCCCTTCGAGCGGCAATCGACCGCCGAGCATGCCGCCGATCGCGACACGATTCAGGATCTGCTGCGGGAAGGGGAGCTCGAGGGCGTCGGCGAGCGCCAGGAGATGGAGATCATCACCGGAGTGATGGCCTTCGGCGAGAAGACCGTGCGCGACGTGATGGTCCCGCGATCGGACATCTTCGCGATCCCCGTCTCCACGTCGCCGCGCGAGATCGCCGAGGAGTTCGCGACGTCGGAGTTCAGCCGCGTCCCGGTGTACGAGGGCA
>JBJMNM010000790.1:0-8141 GCA_045804305.1 Gemmatimonadaceae bacterium
ACCCTCGAGCAGTTCGAGCGGGCGATGGAGAACAACGACGAGGCGATCGCCCCGTCGATGCTCTACGCGTACGCGGCGATCATGGAGGGCGTGGCCTTCTGCAACGGCGCGCCGAACCTGTCGGTCGACCTGCCGGCGCTCGTCCAGCTGGCGAACGACCGCGGCGTACCGATCTCGGGCAAGGACTTCAAGACCGGCCAGACCTGGATGAAGACGATCATCGCGCCCGGCATCAAGGCGCGCATGCTCGGGCTCCTTGGCTGGTACTCGACGAACATCCTCGGCAACCGCGATGGCGAGGTCCTCGACGATCCGGCGTCGTTCAAGACCAAGGAAGAGTCGAAGCTGTCGGTGCTGCACACCATCCTGCAGCCGGACAAGTATCCCGACCTGTACAAGGACTTCTCGCACGTCGTGCGCATCAACTACTACCCCCCGCGTGGCGACAACAAGGAAGGCTGGGACAACATCGACATCTTCGGGTGGATGGGCTACCCGATGCAGATCAAGGTCAACTTCCTCTGCCGCGACTCGATCCTCGCGGCCCCGCTCGTGCTCGACCTGGCGCTGTTCAGTGATTTCGCGCAGCGCGCCGGCATGAAGGGCATCCAGGAGTGGCTGTCGTTCTACTACAAGAGCCCCATGACGGCCGCCGGCCTGCAGCCCGAGCACGATCTGTTCATCCAGCAGACGAAGCTCAAGAACACCCTGCGCCACCTGATGGGTGAAGAGCAGATCACCCACCTCGGCCTGGAGTACTACCAGTCGTGACGCGCATCGGGCGGGCGCGGTGGAGCACAGCGCTGGCGGCGAGCCTGGGGCTCGCCGGCGCCGTGAGCTGCGGTCCACCGCGCAAGCCCGAGCTGCGCCAGTGCGGCCCGGACTATTGCTACACGATCACCTCCGATCCCATTCCGCCCCGGGCGCGCGAGGACGTGATCTACAAGATCACCGTGATCGACAAGAAGACCAATCAGCCCATCGAGACGGGGGAAGGACGCATCTTCGCCAACACGCGCGAAGGGGCTCGCACGTACGACGGCTTCGTCAAGGCGCCCGAGGTGGGCGCGTACTCGGCGAAGCTGAACTACGTGACCTCGGGGCAGTGGGCGGTCGGCATTCAATTCCACAGCGATTCGACCAAGCCGCTCGAGAAGACCGAGTGGATGCAGGACGTGCTCCCCGAGCGGAGCGGGAAACCGTAAGCATGCGCCATTTCTATCGCAGTCACACGCCGCCGGCCGACGTGCTCGTGCTGGCCGATTCGTTCTTTCCCTCGCTTGGCCTCACGCTGGTGACGACGACGGCGCGCACGCGCTCGTTCACGGGCACGCTCGGCACGATGAAGCTGAGCGTGCGCGCGGAAGGGGGCCACTACACCTTCGTCGAGGTCGCGACCGACCAGATGGGGGAAAGCCGCATGGACCGCAACGTGAAGCGGTTCTTCGTGGAGCTCCACCGCGCGGACGACCCGTCGCACACGCTCGAAGCAGCGTACTGATGGCACGGCCGGTCGCGGCGAAGGGCGAGGGACGGGCGGCGAAGCGCGACAGGGACGCCCCGACGTCCCTCGTGCCCGCCCAGGCGATGGACGGCGACGTCTCGCTGACGCGCGCACAGCGCCTCGAGCTCTACTACTGGATGCGGCTCACCCGATCGCTCGAGGAGCGGTTGGTGAACCTCTACCGGCAGACGAAGGTCGTGGGCGGTCTGTTCCGCTCACTCGGCCAGGAGGCCGACGCCGTCGGCAGCGCGTATGCACTGCGGAAGGGCGACATCCTCTCGCCACTGATCCGCAATCTCGGTTCGATGCTGGTGAAGGGCGCCACGCCGGTGGAGATCCTCAAGCAGTACATGGCGAAGGGCGACTCGCCGACGCGTGGCCGCGAGCTGAACATCCATTTTGGCGACACGGAGCGCGGCTTCATCGGCCAGATCTCGCCCCTGGGCGACATGGTGCCCGTGATGGCGGGGGTGACGCTGACGTTCAAGATGCGCGGCGAGCACCGCGTCGGGATGGTGTACGTCGGCGACGGCGCGACCTCCACCGGCGCCTTCCACGAGGGCATCAACTTCGCCGCCGTGCAGCGGTGCCCGCTCGTGGTGATCATCGAAAATAATGGGTATGCGTACTCTACCCCGACAGCAAAGCAGAGCCTCGTGAAGGAGTTCGTCGACAAGGCACTCGGGTATGGCATCCCCGGCGAGCGCGCCGACGGCAACGACGTCATCGCGACCTACGAGGCGACGAAGCGCGCGGTGGATCGCGCGCGCCGCGGTGAAGGGACGTCGATCGTCGAGCTGGTGACCTATCGGCGCAAGGGGCACGCGGAGCACGACAACCAATCCTACGTGCCGGCCGGCGAGATCGAGCGGTGGGAGCGGGAGAACGATCCCGTCACGCGCTATGTCGAGCGGCTGCGCGTCGAAGGCGTGACCGCCGACGAGCTGGCGTCGATCGACGCGCGCGTGCAGAAGGAGATCGATGACGCCACCGACATCGCCGAGGCCTCCGGTGTGCCCGAGCCGCTCGACGCGCTCGTCGGCATCTACGCGGATCCGCCGCAGGAGCAGCCGCTCTGGTTCCGTGAGGGCAAGCGCGCTGTGGTGAAGGAGAGCGAGCGGCCGTCGAGCTGGGGCACGTTCGACGCGCCGGCGAAAGGGGCCGACTGATGGCCGAGATCACGTATCTCGAGGCGATCCGTGAGGCGCTGTTCGAGGAGATGGAGCGCGATGCGAACGTCTTCATGCTGGGCGAGGACATTGGCGCGTACGGCGGCGCGTTCAAGGTGACGGAAGGGCTGCTCGCGAAGTACGGCGAATCCCGCGTCATCGACTCGCCGATCTCCGAGATCGGCATCGTCGGCGCGGCGGCCGGTGCCGCGCACATGGGCATGCGTCCCGTCGTCGAGATGCAGTTCATCGACTTCATCGCGAACGCGTACGACATGCTCACCAACTACGTGGCGACGGCGCGCTATCGGGCCTTCCTGCCCACACCGATGGTGGTGCGCGGCCCGAGCGGCGGCTACGTGCGCGGCGGCCCGTTCCACTCGCAGAACCCCGAGGCGGGGTTCATCCATACGCCGGGGCTCAAGGTCGTTTACCCCAGCACGGCGGCGGATGCGAAGGGCCTGATGAAGGCGGCCATCCGCGACGACGACTGCGTGCTCTTCTTCGAGCACAAGTATCTGTACCGGCGCATCAAGGGCGAGATGCCGGCTGGCGACGTCGTGGTGCCGATCGGCAAGGCGCGGCTCGCGCGCGAGGGGAAGGACCTCTCGATCATCACCTACGCGGCGACCGTGTACAAGGCGCTCGAGGCGGCCGAGCAGCTCGCCAAGGAAGACGGGCTCTCGGTGGAAGTATTGGATCTACGCTCGCTCGCTCCGCTGGATGACGAGGCGATCGTGGCAACGGTGAAGAAGACCAACCGGGTGCTCATCGTGCACGAGGACACGCGCACGGGCGGGATCGCCGGCGAGCTGACCGCGCGGATCAGCGAGAGCTGTTTCGAGTGGCTCGATGCGCCTGTGCTGCGCGTCACGGCCCATGACGTTCCGCTGCCGTACGCGCCGTCCCTGGAGGATTTCGTGCTGCCGCAGACCCCTGACATCGTGCTCGCCGCGCGGCGTCTGGCGGCCTATTGACGATGCGGGACACGGACAATCTCGGCCCGGAAGGGTCGGGGCAGACGGGCGAGGGGGTGTGGCCTTATGTTGGAGTGGGGTGCCTGACGGCGATCAGCGGGATGATGGCCTTCGGTGTGATCGCCGTGCTCGTGGCAAAGGCGGTAGGGTGGTCCCGCGGGTGCGCGGTGGACGTGGACACCGGTGCGCCGTGTGACTGGCTCACGTACTGGCTGCGCGGCGCGATCATCGGGCTGATTCTCGTGCCGACCGTAGTGATATGGCGGATGCGGAAGACGCGCTCCGCGTCAAAGAACTCCGAGAGAGGACATCGCAGTGGCCCGCGTTGACGTGATCATGCCCCAGATGGGTGAATCCATCGCCGAGGGGACGCTGTCGAAGTGGCTGAAGAGGGTCGGCGACGAGGTGAAGCGCGACGAGCCGATCTTCGAGATCTCCACGGACAAGGTGGACGCCGAGATTCCGGCGCCCTCGGCGGGCGTGTTGGCGGAGATTCTCGTCACGGAAGGTCAGACGGTGCCGGTGCAGACGCTCGTGGCCCGCATCGAGACGGAGAAGGGAGCGGCGATCACGGCTGGGGCGCCGGCGCCGGTCGCGGCTGCCGGCGTGCCGTCTGGTTCGGCGGGGGGCCCCCCCGTCAAACAAGCTAGCGCCGCCACCGTGTCCGCCTCGCACCAATCCACCGCCGCCGCCATCCCCCCCACCCCCGCCAACGGCAACGGCCTCGAGGACCGCCTTCGTACGCGCTCCTCCCCCCTCGTTCGCAAGATCGCCGCGGAGCACGGGATCGAGATCGCCGCCATGCACGGCTCCGGCATCCAGGGCCGCGTCACCAAGCGCGACATCGAGCAGTACATCGCCTCCGGCGCCACCTCGGCACCGGCGGGCCAGCGCGCGTCCATGCACGCGCCGTCCGGCGCGGTGCAGCATGGGCCGGCCGCCGAGCCGTGGCCCGGCGACAAGGTCGAGCAGATGTCGAAGATCCGGTCGCTCACCAGCGACCACATGGTGGCGTCGCGCCACACCAACGCGCACGTCACGTCGTTCTTCGAGATCGACCTCACGCGCATCGCGCGCATCCGGCACAAGCAGCGCGGGGCCTTCGAGGCGCAGACGGGGCAGAAGCTCACCTTCCTGCCCTTCATCATCAAGACCGTCGTCGACACGCTCAAGCAGTTCCCCGTGCTCAACGCCGCGGTCTCGGGCAACAGCATCATCTACCGCAAGCAGTACAACGTGGGCATCGCCGTCGCGCTCGACTGGGGACTCATCGTGCCCGTGATCAAGCACGCCGACGATCTGTCGGTCTCCGGGCTGACCCGCGCGCTCAACGACCTCGCCGAGCGTGCGCGCGGCAAGCGCCTCAAGCTCGACGAGGTGCAGGGGGCCACCTTCACCATCACCAACCCCGGCGTGTTCGGCTCGCTGATGGGGACGCCGATCATCCCGCTCGGCACCTCGGCCATCTTGGGGCTCGGCGCGATCGAGAAGCGGCCGAAGGTGATCGCCGGCGCGGACGGCGAGGAGACGATCGCCATCCGTACCTGCGCGTACTTCTCGCTCTCGTTCGACCACCGCATCGTCGACGGCGCCGACGCCGACAAGTTCCTCGCGGCCGTGAAGCAGGGCCTGGAATCGTTCCCCGAGACAGCGCTCTGACCATGCCGCGCGTCCTTTCCGTCCAGCGCACGCTGATCACGCCGCCAGACCGCAAGAAGTTCGCGGTGCGTCTTCAGCGCAAGCAGGCACACTATGCGCAGGAGGGTTGCAAGTACTGGGTGTTCGAGGAGACCGGACTGCCCGGCGCCTTTCTGGAGTTCTTCGAGGCGCCCGACGCCAAGACGCTCGCGAAAGCGCACGCGTCCGCGCCGGAGCGCGTGCTCGATCCCGCTCGCATCTATCACGAAGTGGAGCTGACGTAGCATGCCCACCCGCTCGATTACCGCCGACGGACGCACCTGGAGCATTCTGCCTTCGGGCCGCGTCACGCAGTACGACCGCGACGAGTTCGCCCTGCTCTTCACGTCCGGCACGGGCGAGAATCGCGAGGTGCGCGTGACGCGCTACTCACCCGTCGGCACGCGCTCGCGCGAGCAGGCGCTGGCCGAGATGAGCGACGCCGATCTCGCGCGTCTCTTCCAGCAGTCACAATCCAGCGAGCTGTCGCCCGAGGCCGGATACACGCCGTGACCGCGCCCACGGGGCCGACGCTCTACGTCGACCTCCACATGCACTCGACCGCCTCGGACGGCTCGCGCGCGCCCGCCGACGTGGTCCGCGCCGCGAAGCGGGCGAACCTTGCGGCGATCGCGCTGACCGATCACGACAGCGTGGCCGGCCTCGCCGAGGCCGAGGCGGCGGGCGCGGAGCTCGGTGTTCGCGTGGTGAAGGGAGTGGAGCTGAGCGCCGTGGAGGGCGAGACCGAGACGCACCTGCTCGGGCTGCATCTCCGCGACACGGACGTGCTCGAGCGCGGGCTCGTCGCGCTGCGCGCGATGCGCAGTCGCCGCGCGCAGTCGATCGTGGAGCGGTTGAATGGGCTCGGCGTGGCCGTGTCGTTCGACGCCGTCCTTCAGCAGGCGGGCACCGGCGTGGTCGGGCGGCCGCACGTGGCGCGCGCGCTCATCGCCGAGGGATGGGCCACCGATGCGCGCGACGCCTTCGATCGATATCTCGGCGCCGGCCGGCCCGCGTACGTCGCGAAGGACCAGCTGAGCATGCCGGACGCCATCGCGATGATCCACGACGCCGGCGGGCTGGCGGTGCTCGCACACCCCGGCGCCGGCGGCACACGCGAGCGCATCGAGTCGCTGCGCACGCTCGGGCTCGACGGCATCGAGGTGAAGCATCCGAGCCACTCGTCGGGCGATACCACGCGCCTGCGCGGGCTGTGCGAACAGTTCGGTCTCGTGCCCAGCGGCGGGTCGGACTGGCATGGCGCGGCGGAAGGGCCGCGGACGATCGGCATGATGCAGGTGCCGGCCGAGTGGCTCGCGCGGCAGGACGCGCAGCTCGCCGCGGTTGGCCGCGCCCCCGCGGCCTGACGACGATGCCATCGCTCGCGGGACGGGTCGCGCTGGTCACGGGCGCGGGACGCCGCGTCGGACGCGCGATCGCCGTCGCGTTGGGCGCCCGCGGCATGCGTGTCGTGGTTCACTACAACGGCTCGGCCGAGGGCGCCGTGGAGACGGCACGACTGATCCGCGAGGCCGGCGGCACCGCGTCCACCATCCAGGCCGACCTGAGAGACGTCGATGCCGCGGAGACGCTGATCGACCGCACCGTGGAGGAGCAGGGCGAGCTGTTCGTGCTCGTCAACTCGGCGGCGGTGATGCTGCGCACGCCGGTGGGCGAGGTGGCCGGGGAGGAATGGGACTCGATGTTCGCGATCAACGTGCGCGCGCCCTTCTTCCTCTCGCAACGCGCGGCGAAATCGCTGCGCGCCGTGGGCGGATGCATCGTGAACATCGCCGACCTCGCCGCGTTCGAGACCTGGCCCGCCTACGTTCCGCATGGCATGACGAAGGCCGCCGTCGTGCAGATGACGCGAGCGCTCGCCCACGCGCTCGCGCCGGAGGTCCGCGTGAACGCTGTCGCGCCAGGCGTGGCGCTGCTGCCGGAAGGGTGGAGCGAGTCCGACGCCGAGCATCTACGGGGGACGACGCCTCTCCAGCGACTCGGCACGCCGGCGGACGTGGCGTCCGCCGTGCTCTATCTGATCGAGGCAACCTACGTGACCGGCGAAGTGCTCATCGTCGATGGTGGGAGACACGTCCGCGTCTGAGCGGGCTCCGCGCGTCGTTCGCGACGTACAGCGCTTCGGCGCCATCATCGTCGTGGGCGGTGGCTGCTACGGGAGCTACTACGTGCGGCAGCTCGGGCGGGCCGAACGTGCCGGAGCACTCTCGTGGGAGGCGCTCGTGGTCGTCGATCGCGACCCGGCGTGCGCCGTGGCGCGGCTGCCGGCGGCCGAGCGGCCGATCGCGCTACAGGTGCGCGTCGCCGACTGGCGCGCGTACTTCGGCGACTACCTGGCCGGCGCCGCTGCCGATGCGGAGCGACACGCACGCGACGCGATCGTGCCGTCACCGCTGATGCCGCACCTGATGGCCGACTGGCTGCTCGAGCGGGCGCGCGCTCGATGGCCGAGCCGGGCAGTCGGCACCGCCGCCCTGGCATCGCCGCCGAGTGTTCCGTGGCAGCGTGCGGGCGAAGATGGCACGCACTACGTCAGCTTCGCCGAGTGGATATGCCCGATCAACTGCGTCGAGCCGGCGCGATGCCCACATACGAAGGGGGAGCGGAGCTGGAGCCTGCCGGTCGCCATCACGGCCTACGTCGAGGATGAGCGCGCCGCGGGAAGACCTGTCGAGGGACCATTCGTCTTTCACTGCCTGCACCGCGCCTTTGGCGTCGGGATGCTCGACGTACGAGACATCGTGGCAGCCGATCAGGCGATCGCGGCGCGCGGCGAGCAGGGGGCGGCCGCCT
>JBJMNM010000791.1:0-6935 GCA_045804305.1 Gemmatimonadaceae bacterium
GCAGCTCGTCGACCGAGATCTCGCGCGTGCTCGGGTACCCCAGCACCGTCATGGCCGCCGAGTCGCCGACCAGCACGACATCGACTCCCGCCTGCTCCGCCACGCGGCCCGATGGGAAGTCGTACGCCGTGACCATCACGATGGGGCGGCCCAGCGCGCGCGCAGCGGCGAGCGTGGGCAGGGCGAGCGCGCCCTCCGCCGACGCTCGTTTCACGGCGATCTCTCCGGCGGCTGCACCAGCACGTTGTCGATGAGCCGCACCTCGCCAACGCGCGCCGCCAGCGCCACCAGCGTCTCTCCATCGATCCTCGTCACCGGCGCCAGCGTCTCGGTGGAGACCCCCGCGTAGTACTCCGGCTCGATCCCCGCGGCGGCGAGAATCGAGGCGCCGACGGCGAGCGCTCGCGCGGTATCGCGCTCGCCGGCAGCCACTGCTCTCTGCACCGCGAACAGGGCGCGGGAAATCGCCTGCGCCCGTTGCCGCCCGTCGCGCGTGAGGAGGGCATTCCGGCTCGACATTGCCAGGCCATCGGCCTCGCGCACCGTAGGACACACCTCGACCCGCACGGGAAGATCGAGATCGCGCACCAGCCGCCGGATGAGCAGCGCCTGTTGGGCGTCCTTCTGCCCGAAGAACGCCTCGTCGGGCTGCGTCATGTTCAGGAGCTTGGTCACCACGGTCGCCACGCCGCGGAAATGCTTCGGCCCACGCACCACGCCCTCGAGCGGTTCGGAGATGCCGGCGACTTCCACTGTCGTGGAGAACCCTTCCGGATAGACCTCCTCCACGTCAGGGGCAAAGAACAGGTCCGCGCCCGCGCTGGCCGCGAGCGTCGCGTCGCCCGACTCGTCGCGCGGATAGCGCGCGAGGTCCGCTGCCTCGTTGAACTGTGCCGGATTCACGAACACTGACATGACGACAAACCCACAACGCTCCCGCGCGCGTCGAATCAGGCTGAGGTGGCCTTCGTGCAGCGCACCCATCGTCGGCACGAACCCGATCCGGGCGCCACCGACACGCGCTGCCGACACGGCCGCGCGCAGCGCCGCCACCGTACGCACCGTGATCACCGTCCTGCTCCTGAGTCGGGCGCCGCGGCGAGTCTTCTCGTCGCCGCCGCGAGCGCGTCCCAGAGCGCGAGCAGCTCCGGTGCAGCCGACGCCACCGCGGCGCGCTGCCGCTCGGCCGTCTCCTCATCGCCCCGCGCGATCGGTCCGGTGAGCGCGCCGCGCGCACCCAGCGCCGCCCAGTTGTCCACGGTGGCGCGCACGAGCGGCACCAGCGAGTCGCGTCCGATTCCGACGCGATCGGCCAACTGCTCCGCCATCCCCTCCAGCGTGACGAGAAAGTTCGACGCCGCGGAGGCGGCGGCGTGATAGAGCGCGCGATCCGATTCGGCCACGACGCGCGGCCGCATCTCCAGTCGCTCCGCGAGTGCACGCGCGGTCGCGAGCGCGCGCGGCGTGCTTCCGTCGATCGCGCACGTTGCACCGGCGAACGAGGTGCCGGCACCCACGGCGCTCATGAGAGGATGCAAGGCGAAGCGCTCATGCGGTGCCAGCAGATCGAGCGAGCTGGAGGCACTCACGTGTCCGACGAGCGGACCGGGCACGATGGCAGCCGAGGCTGTCGCGATCTCGCGATCGGGCACGCACAGCAGCACCACCGCCGCCTCTTCTCCATCGGCGCCGCGCCCGAACGGCCCACGGACCGCCGCGCCGGCAGCGTCCAACGCCGACACCAGCGCTTCGCCCATCCGGCCTCGGCCCACGACGTCGACCCACCCTTCGGGCAGCTCGCTGTGCGGCGTGATGACACCGCGGTCGTCAGACTCCGGATTCGTCACTCGGGCGTGGTGCGGGGGAGCAGGAAAGGGTGCGCGGGAAATATAGCGCCCGTCGCGACCTCGCGACCCGAGACGCGCGACGGGGGCGGCGAGGAATCCCTCGCCGCCCCCGTCCGTTCACGCGCCCACGTCAGTGCTGCGTTGCCTCTCCCTGGTCCTTTGCCGCTTCATTGACCACCCGCTGCGCCGCGTCGCTCGGCATCTCTTCGTAGCCGCGGAACTGTCGCCGGAAGCTCGCGCGGCCGTGGGTCATGGACTGCAGCGCGCTCGCGTACAGGTGCAGCTCCGACTGCGGGACGACCGCGCGTACCCGCGTGCCCGACAGATCGGCCGGCGAATCCGTGCCGAGTATCTGTCCACGTCGGGATGAAAGATCACCGAGCACGTCGCCGAGCGATTCGTCCGGCGTCACGATCTCGAGCTCGTCGAGGGGCTCGAGCAGCACCGGCCGGCACCGTGGCGCCACCGACTTGAACGCCTGAATGCCGGCCATCTTGAACGACATCTCGTTCGAGTCCACCGTGTGATAAGATCCGTCGAACAGCTCCACCTGGAAATCGACCAGCGGGAAGCCCGCCAGCACGCCGCGCTCCGCGGCCTCGTGGATGCCCTTTTCCACGGCCGGGATGAACTTGCTCGGAATCGCCCCGCCTACGATGCGGTCCTCGAAGCGAATGCCTTCGCCACGCTCGGCGGGCGCGATGCGCACCCAGCAGTCGCCGAATTGTCCCCGGCCGCCCGATTGCTTCTTGTGCCGCCCCTGTCCCTCGGCGCGGTTCCTGATCGTTTCGCGATAGGCGATTTTCGGCTTCGTCAGCTCGGCCACCACGCCGAACTTCCGCTTCAGCTTGGAGAGCGCGACCTCGAGGTGCCGTTCGCCCATGCCGGAGATCAGCGTCTCGTGCGTCTCGGCGTTGTAGGTCATCTCGAAGCAGGGATCCTCCTCGTGCAGCCGGTGCAGCCCCGCCTGGAGCTTCTCCTCGTCCACGCGGTTGCTGGGATGGATCGCCATCTGCACGAGCGCTTCCGGAAAGCGGATCTGTGGGAGCACGACCGGATGGGCACGCGTGGACAGCGTGTCGTTCGTGTGCGTGTTCTTCAGCTTCGCCACGCAGCCGATGTCGCCGGCGTGAAGCGTGGCGACTTCCAGTCGCTCGCGGCCCTGCGGCACCGCCAGGTGGTTGAGCTTCTCGCCTGCGTCGCGCGACGCGTTGAACACTTCGTCGCCATTGCGCGCGGCGCCCGACAGGACGCGGAAGATGCTCACGTCGCCGACGTGCGGCTCGCTCTGCGTCTTGAATACCAGCGCGGAGAATGGGCCTTCATCGGTGGCGTGGATCTCCACCGTCTGGCCGCTCTCGGCGCCGGTGAAGGCGTGCAACTCCTCCATCTCGTAGGCGTTGGGCATGAGCTCCACGATCGTCGACAACACGGCGCGCGTCCCGTAATTCAGCGTGGAGGACACGCAGAACAGCGGGAAGAGCTCCATGCGTCCCATCGCGTCGCGCATGGCGCGGATCGCCTCGTCGCGTGAGATCTCGTCGCCCTCGAGGTAGCGCTCGAGCAGCACGTCGTCGGTCGACGCCACGGCCTCGATGAGCTCGGCGTAGTAGCGGTCGAACTGCGGGCGTACCTCGTCCGGCACGTCCGTCTCCTCATAGGCACCGCTGCGCGCCCCGCGCGTGTACACGTGCGCGCGCTTGTCGAACAGGTTGACGATGCCGTGGAAGTCGGCCCCTTCGCCGATCGGCACCTCGATCGGGATCACCTTGCCGGAGAGCTTCGCCTTGATCTGGGCGTAGATGGCGTCGAAGTTCGCGTGCTCCTTGTCCATCATCGAGACGACGAAGAGCACCGGATCGCGACGCGACACCGCCTCGCGAAACATGCGCTCGGTGCCGACTTCCACGCCGGCCGTGGCGCTCACGACGCACAGCGCACCGTCGGCGGCGGCGAGGCCGGCGATCGCGTCACCCTGGAAGTCGGCGAAGCCCGGGGTGTCCAGGAGGTTGATCTTGACGTCCATCCACTCGGCGTGCGCGCAGCCAAGGTTGATGGAGTAGCCGCGCTCCACTTCTTCCGGCGCGGTGTCGGTGAGGGTGCTGCCTTCGGCGATGCTGCCGTGCCGTTTACTGGAGCCGGACACGAAGGCGAGCGCATCGACCAGACTGGTCTTGCCGCTCCCCCCGTGTCCGACCACCGCGATGTTGCGGATCTCCGATCCCCGATACTCTCGCATTCGCGTACCTCGCTCCGGCTATGAGAGTGTGCCGACGTGTGAGGTGGCGCCGAGGCCCGGGCAACGCATAAGGGCGTCTCGGGGGGCGTCGCGCTTCATCAGCGCGACGCCCCTGAGACGCCCTGGGTAGTTCTGAACGCGCGCTCGCCCCCCGAAATCCGGGGTGGCGGGTGGCGAGTGGAGAGGCTCGGCACGGACCCACCTCCTGCGGTCGCCTAACACATGCCGCCCGCGGGCGAGGGTGTCAAGCAGGGTCGTCTGGATGGACGCGAAACGGGCCCGCGAGATCAGTCTCGTGGGCCCGTCCGGGGAACTCTCACTGCTCTGACGGAAAAAGTTCGTCGCTCAGTCTCCCTCGTAATCATAGGCCAGGGCATCGGCCTCACGGAGCCGGTCGAGCAGCGACTCGAGCGGCGCAAGGACGGGAGCGGCCAGGCCGACGACCGGTCCCAGCGAGATGGTGATGTTGCGGCGTGCGCCCTCCGGCCAATCGGGCATGGAGAGGCCCGCCACCAGCCGGCGGATGAGCTGCCCGCATTCTCCGAGGAGCTGCCTGGCGGTGTTCTGAAGAATCTCGAGCGGGATCTCGAGGTCGCGGGTCACGAGCTCGCCCGTCCCGATGTCGCGCCACGCGGCGTCGCCGACCGCGGCGCGATCCGTGGACACCCCCAGGTGTCGAATCGCGTCGGCGTTGTCGTGCCCTTCCCCCGTGCGGTGTGACTCCACCGCGGCCGCAAGTGCCAGCGCCAGGGACTCCGCGCTCGGGACCCCATAGAGCGTCACGATGTCGCGCGCGGGGCGCTCGGACGCCATGGGGGACGGAACGGAGTTGACGTGCGCGAGCACCGGCGAGTGATCGGGGTTTTCCTCGAGCATCACGAGGATGTCCATGCCCCCCTCCTGAAGAGTGTACTGCGGACCTGCTCAAGCACTACGTCGGGTGTCTCGATGTGGATTCCGGCCAGCGATGCCGGACCCACTCGTCGAACACGTCCGATCCTTCGAAGTTCCTCGCCTTTCGTCACGCACCGATGACATGAACGCCACGGATGTGGAACATTTCGGCGGGACGCACGTCACTACCGTCCGTTCCCCTCGGTACCGGGCAAAAAGGCAAAGCGCATACCACCTACGAGCGACACCGCCAGTGTGACGTACAGCGCACGCAATTCTCCAACAGTGAGGAGCGCTGCGAGCCCGCCCGGCGTCCGAGCGGCGACGTGGAGATGGAGGAGGTAGCCCGTGAGGGACACTCCCGCCGCCGCCAGGACGACCTGCATTCTGCGAAACGGTGACGCGATCCGCGCGACGACGAGACCCGCCGCCACGCTGATAACAAGAACCACCGCAACCCCTGTCGGCGTCACAGTGAAATCGAAGTCCCACACCCCATCCGCCCTTGTACCTAGAACCGTGTGGGCCGCCGCATTGATCGGCCGCCACGACGTGCCGGCGCGACGACCAAAACCGAGCAACAGTCCCGCCAGGGCCGCCGCCGCAACCGTGCCCGCCGCAAGCCCACGGCGGGCGGGTGAGGGCGACCGATGCGACGCTCGTCCGCTGCCGGAGACGTGACGCTCCTCTAGTCCTTCATACGTCGGCAGATTCACGCGTGAAAGCAATCGCGATGCACCCGATGCTGGTAGTGGTGGTTTCTCAAACAAACGCGCCCGCCGAAGTGGCGGGCGCGTTCTCGTTCGATCACACCATCACCGATCAGGGAATGCTGGTGTCCGCCGTGCAGACTTCCGCCGTCGGTTCGCAGACAGGGGCAACGCGTCCCTCAGAGGACGTGTAGCCGCTGAAGTGCTTGATCCGGCGATACGAGATTCCCGAACGCGAATCGATGTACGTACGCAGCGTGGCATCGTCCGCCGCATCGTTCACGAGCGGCCCGCCGATGGACGCGGCATACAGGATGTTGAAGCGCGACAGATCGCCCGTGACCCCGATCGCCTGCGGCGTGTACATGTACAGCCACACCCACCGCGACGGATTGTCCGACGGTACGAAGCGCAGCTCGGGCGAGAACTCCACCCAGGTCATGCCGTTGAGCGAGCGGGTGGTCGCGTGGATCTTGATGGCCCGCTTCAGCGGGACGCAGGCATCGTCCCACGTGTCCCAGCCATAGCTGCTCTTGTCCGGATCGCAGATGCTCTGCGCCGGGAAGACGACGGCGTGGTTACCAACGAGGAAAACTCCGCCCTGCTGATTCACGGTGAAATCGGCCGTGCCATTCGCCTCTCTGCCGCCGTTCAGACTGAGGGAGGGACGGCCCGAGGGAGCCAGCATTGCCGACGCCGGCGCTGCGCTCGGAGCGGCAGCGGGAGCGACGACGGTGTCGCGACAGCCGGCGACGAGCGCCAGGACCGCGACATTGGCTACGACAACCCAGTAGTTGCGACGCATGAGCTAACCCCGCTGTGGGCGGAAAGCGATCGAGCACGCCCGTCGATTTCTGACGGCAAGCGCCCGACCGGTGTATGGCGCGGGATCGGTGCAACCGGCGACGATTGCGCCCCGTCTCCCTTGCGCCTTGAGTCTACCGAACCCGGCCGGATCGGTCAATAGTGGATTTACTGTCAATTAATAATACAGTGAAACGCGCCTTGATCTTCGGGTTCGCCTGAACCTCAGGCCGATTGGCGTATCGAAGGAGCGCGTCGCCAACCAGTTCAGGGGCGTGGGGCCTGATCTCCTCTCCTACTTCCGCGGTCAGACTGGCCGCCCCGAAGATGTCGCTCGTGTCCGCGAGCGCCAACGCCTGCTCCAAACGTTTGGCCGCCGTCTCATAGCGGCCGTCCAGCATTGCAAGTTTGAGGGCCAGAGCCTCGCCCAGCTCCCGTCCC
>JBJMNM010000792.1:0-9701 GCA_045804305.1 Gemmatimonadaceae bacterium
CACTAAAACCCAACACGACACACTAAACAACTCGGCGAGCGCGAGCTCCTGGCATCGCCCTCCGGTCGCGGCCATCGCGCGTGTTTCGCCGAAGCGCGCGCCCACGGCGAGGTGCGCGAATGGAGGCGACGGTTTCCCCAACTGCACCGTCGTCTCCCCACCCCACACCACGCACCCCAGCTGATCGCGCTCGGCGCGGTGAAGCAGTGTCTCGGCGATCGCTTCACCACAGCGCGCCGCTTCGCCACGCAGGGGCGCCCGCACCGGTTCGGCGGCGACCGACAGCTCGCGCGCGCGGGCCACGGCCGCGTCGAGCGCAAGATGATTGGCGCCGATCACGCGCGTGCGTACATGCGCGAATGCCGGGTGCGAGGCTTTCGGCGTCTCCGGGATCACGCCACGTGATACGCCCGTGAGGTACTCGCGCATCGCCGTCGAGAGCTGCGAGTACAGCTCCGCGTGTTGCAGCAGGTCGATCACCTCGCGCACCGTATGGCTGTCCGGTGTGCACGGCCCCGAGCCGATGTCCTCCGGATTGTTGCCGACCACGTCGCTGATCACGAGCGCGTGCGTGCGCGCGGGGGCAAGAGCGAGTGCGAGCCGGCCGGCGCCCCATCGCGTGAAGCGCTTGCGCACGGTGTTCATGGCGATGATGTCGAGCCCCGAGCCGAGCA
Source organism: Gemmatimonadaceae bacterium (assembly GCA_045804305.1). Classification (GTDB taxonomy): domain Bacteria; phylum Gemmatimonadota; class Gemmatimonadetes; order Gemmatimonadales; family Gemmatimonadaceae; genus AG11. The sequence goes on from JBJMNM010000792.1 coordinate 675, forward strand.
GCAGCTCGAAGAGGTGCCCGACGTCCGACTCGGACATGCCGCGCAGCGGCGCCGCGATGAGGCTCGTCGCGCCTCCGCTCAGCAGCACGATCGCCACGTCGTCGCTGCGCATGCCCGCGGCGGTCTCGCCGATGCGCTCCGCGGCGGTGAACGACCGCCGGCCCGGCAGAGGATGATCGCCCGGCAGCGACGACACCGTCGCATACGGCGTTGGCGTCGACTCGGGCGCCACGATCACCCCGCCGGCAATCGGATGCAGCGATCGCTCGAGCGCGCCCACGGCACCCGCGGCCATGGTGTGCGCCGCCTTGCCGATGGAGTACAGCCAGAGTCGCTGCCCTGGCTTCGCCTCGAACTCTCGCAGCGCAGCCGCCGTCAGCGGGCCAGGGGCCGCGCCGGCGACGGCTGCGTCGTAGAGAGCTGCGAGAAGCGCGCGTCCGCCGGTAGGAGTGGGCGTCAGGCGATCTCGCAGGTGAAGGTGATGGCTACTGCCCAGCCGGCGCGGGCAGCGTGCGCTGCACCGCGGCCCCCAGCTCGTCGTAGGCCGAGGCGGCCAACTGGTTGAACGGCTGCATGCGCTTCACGATCCGCCCCGACGGGTCGATGACGAACAGGGAACGGTTGTCTACCTTCCCCTGTGTCGCCCCATACAGCTTGCCGACCGTCTGGGCCGTATCGCTCGCGAAGAGCGCCGGCGTCTGTAGCTCGCGCGCCCATGCGGCGAGCATCGTGTCCGGGTCCACGCTCACGCCGAGCAGCACGACGTTGCGGCCGTTGTTGAAGAGCTTGGCGTACTGATCACGGTACGCCTCCATTTGAACCGTTCAGCCCTTGGTCCGTGCTCTGAAGAAAAAGGCCAGCACGACCGTCTTGCCGCGGAAGTCCGACAATCGCACCGGATCGCGCAGCACGCCGTACCGGGTCGCGCCAGGCAGGGTGAAATCCGGCGCCATCGTGCCCAGCTCCGGCGAAGGCGTGGCGGCCGGGGCGGCCTGCTGCCCGCGTGCCGCGCCGCTCAGCGCACACAACAGGACCGCGGCGACGCTCAGCCGGGTATGTAGATCACGCTTCATGAGGATACCTCGAGGTGAGGCGGCATAATGCCCCCCCGACCTCGGGGGCGCAATGGCGAGCCGCAATTCGCGAACTCAATTGTACAGCTCGCTGTGGAAAAAAGTGGACGCGGCTATCCCAACCGCGGGACGCTGAAACGCCCTCGAGTGCCTCTAGCGAGGCTCGAGCCATGGTCCGAAGCCTGCTTTAGTCTACGCCAGAATTACGCTCTTTACCCACTGGAGGATTGAATGCGCACACTTGGGATCACTCTGTCGCTCGCAGCCCTGGCCGCGGTTGGTGCGTGCGGCCGAGGGAATGATGCGCGGCCCGACGACGCGCTGAAGAACGACCTGGCGTTGGCCGCGCAAGCACAACCCTATCAGGCTCAGCAGTTCGTTTCGCCGGCTGAGCAGCAGTACGCGGCCAATGGACAGCCGTTGCCGTACAACGCGGGCGTAACACGCGCCCCGACCATGCGTGCTCCGGCTCCGGTGTATCGCGCTCCGGCGCGCCGTTCGGCGTCGAGCAGATCGTCCGGCGGCTACAGTTATCCGGCCCCGGCGCCTCGGCCGGTGGTCAAGCACACGGGCCGCGACGCCGCCATCGGCGCGGGCGCGGGCGCGATCATCGGTGCCGCGGCGAGTCGCGATAAGCTCAAGGGCGGCCTGATCGGTGCGGCGGCCGGCGGCATTCTCGGCGCCGTCATTGGCAACAACGTCGACGTCCAGCGCCCATAAACGCTCGGCGATTCGAACCAGAATTCCACGCTCGCCCGCGCCGTTCGCGCGGGCGAGCGTGCATCCGGAGGCAGCGCCAATGCGCGGATCGATACCGTGGTTGGACCAGGATCCAATGTGGGGCACGCTTCTCGCTCCCGAGCGTGCTGATGAGCCAAGACAGCGACGACATTTTCGTCGGGCCGCACGACTCGACGGACGAGGCTGCCCCCGAGCGCCGCAAACGTCGCTACGTCGCGAATCTCGCCTTCGGTGCGATCAAGGCCCAGCACTCGGCGCATCGCACCAGCCTCGAGCGGTTCGTGGACTGGCTCAACGAGGTGGCGAGCTCCACGGCGTTCCTCGTCTTCCACGCCCTCGGATTCGCGTTCTGGCTGCTCTGGAACACCGGGCAGCTCGGCCTGCGGCCGATCGATCCGTATCCGTTCGGATTGATGACGACGATCGTGTCGCTCGAGGCCATCTTCCTCTCGATCTTCGTCCTCATGTCGCAGCAGCGCGAGTCGGCCATCGCCGAGCTGCGCGAGGAGCTCGGCCTCCAGGTGAGCCTGCGCGTGGAGCAGGAAGTCACCAAGACGCTACAGCTCGTCGCCGGCCTGTATACCCGGCTGGGACACCGCGTGAGCGACGATCCGGAGCTGCATCACATGCTCCAACCGCTCGACGTCCGCGCCATCGAGCGCGATCTGCTGGAGCAGATCGAGGCGGCCACGCAGAACAAGCATCACAACACGATGCTGGACGATGTCGGCCCGTCCGTGGAGCCCCGCGATCCGGTGCTCCGCTAGGCGGTCGGGCGTGACGTGCGCCACCGCCATTCAGTCCCGATAGTGGCAATGCTGCCGACTTCCGTCCCGACGGACGTTTCGTGGACGGGATCCGTCAACCCAGAGGAGGTCTCCTCATGCGACGCTTGCTCGTGTTAGCGATGGCACTCACGACGACACTGACCGCTGCCGGTTGCAGCGATTCCACCGGGCCCGGTGACTCCCTCGCCGGCTCGTATTCGCTGCGCACGGTCAACGGCGTGCAGCCGCCCGTCACCATCATCTCGGGCGGGGGCTACTCGCTCGAAGTCCTCTCCGGCAGCATCGTCCTCGATGCGCAGGGCAATTACACCGGCACCGTGAGGTACCGCGAAACCAATCCCGGGGTGCAGCCGGTGCAGTACGACGATACGATCATCGGGTACTGGACGCTGAGTGGCAATCAGCTCACGCTCACGGACAGTCAGACAGGGGACAAGTACTTCGCTACCGTGTCGGGCAGCCAGATCACGTTGAGCGACGGCACGTACACCGAGGTGTACAGCAAGTAGCACAGCCTATACGAGGACGAGGGAGGGACGGCGGCGCCGTCCCTCCCTCGTTTCGTTGGCGCGCAGTCCGCCGACTACTTCCTTGCCAGCGACCGCAGCACGTATGGCAGGATCCCGCCGTGCTTGTAGTAGTTCAGCTCCTCCGGTGTGTCGATGCGGCAGAGCACCTTGAACGATTTCACGCTGCCGTCGTGACCGGCCGCTTTCACGGTGAGCGTCTTCTTCGGCGCGAGCGAGTCGTCCACCCCCGCGATCTCGTAGGTCTCGAAGCCGGTGAGTCCGAGCGACTGCCGGGTCTCACCGTTCGTGAACTCGAGCGGCAGGACGCCCATCCCCACGAGATTGGAGCGGTGGATGCGCTCGAAGCTCTCGGCAATCACCGCGCGGACGCCGAGCAGCACCGTGCCCTTGGCCGCCCAGTCGCGCGACGACCCCGTGCCGTACTCCTTGCCGGCCACGATGACGAGCGGCGTCTTCTGCTTCGCGTATTCCATCGCCGCGTCGTAGATGAACACCGGCGTGCCACCCGGCTCGACGGTCGTCCAACCGCCCTCGGTGCCCGGCGCCATCTCGTTGCGCAGGCGAATGTTCGCGAAGGTGCCACGCATCATCACCTCGTGATTGCCGCGGCGCGCACCGTAGGAGTTGAAGTCCTTCTTCTGCACGCCGTGCTCGATCAGCCAGCGTCCAGCCGGGCTCGAAACCGGAATGTTGCCCGCCGGCGAGATGTGGTCCGTGGTGATGCTATCGCCGAGCATGGCGAGCGCCTTCGCGCCGGTGATCGGCTTCACGCCCGGCGGGGTCATCGTCATCCCCTCGAAGTACGGCGGGTTCTTCACGTACGTGGAGTCGGGCTGCCAGGCGTAGGTCTGTCCCTTCGGCACCTTGAGTCCCTGCCAGTGCTGGTCGCCCTTGAACACGTCGGAGTACTGGCGAGTGAAGAACTCCTTCTTCACGCTCCGGAGCACCTCGTTCTGCACGTCCTTCGGGCTGGGCCAGATGTCTCGGAGAAACACCGGTCCGTCCGTACCGATGCCGAGCGGCTCCCGGGTGAGGTCGAGATCCATCCGGCCCGCGAGGGCGTACGCCACGACCAGCGGCGGCGACGCGAGGTAGTTGTAGCGCGTGAGCGGATTGACCCGTCCCTCGAAGTTGCGGTTCCCCGACAGCACGCTGGCGACGAACAGCTTGCCGTCCTCGATCGCCTTGGCGATCGGCTCCGGCACGGGACCCGAGTTGCCGATGCAGGTGGTGCAGCCGTAGCCCACGAGATTGAAGCCGAGCTTGTCGAGATAGGGAGTGACGCCGGCCGCGGCGAAGTAGTCGGTGACGACCTTGGAGCCCGGGGCGAGCGACGTTTTCACCCACGGCTTCACCGACAGTCCCTTGTTGACCGCGTTCTTCGCGAGCAGTCCCGCCGCGAGCATCACGCTCGGGTTCGACGTGTTCGTGCAGCTCGTGATCGCCGCGATGACGACCGCGCCGTGCTTCAGGTTGAAGCTCTGGCCATTGTAGAGGCACGAGATTCCCTCGTGCTGCGGCTGTCCGCCACCCTCGCCGTCCTCACGGATGAGGGCATGCTTCACGTCGGGCGAGGCGCTCACCGCGACCGGCTTGTGCGCGATCCCCGCCGCTACGGGGGTGATCTTTTCCAGGTCGAGCGCGAGCGACTCCTTGTACATCGCGGCCGCCCTGCCGAGCGGTACGCGGTCCTGCGGGCGGCGCGGTCCAGCGAGGCTCGGCTCGACGGTGCCGAGATCGAGCTCGATCGAGTCCGTGAAGATCGGGTCCGGCGTGTCGTCGGTGCGGAAGAGGCCCTGAATCCTGGTGTAGGCCTCCACCAGCGCGACGTGCTGCTCGCTGCGGCCGCTGAGCCGGAGATAGTTGAGCGTCTCGGCGTCCACGGGAAAGAAGCCCATCGTCGCGCCGTATTCGGGCGCCATGTTCGCGATCGTCGCGCGGTCCGCGAGGCTCAGGCTGCTGAGCCCACTGCCATAAAACTCGACGAACTTTCCGACGACCTTCTTCTTGCGCAGCATCTCGGTGACGGTGAGCACGAGATCCGTGGCCGTGGAGCCGGCGGGAAGCTTGCCGTGCAGCTTGAAGCCGACCACCTCGGGGATGAGCATCGAGACGGGCTGGCCGAGCATCGCCGCCTCCGCCTCGATGCCGCCCACGCCCCATCCGAGCACGCCGAGCCCGTTGATCATCGTGGTGTGCGAGTCGGTGCCGACGAGCGAGTCGCAGTAGGCCTCTCTCGTCTCCTCGTTCACGAACACCGTCTTGCCGAGATACTCGAGGTTCACCTGGTGACAGATGCCGGTGCCCGGAGGCACGACGCGGAAATTCTTGAAGGCGTCCTGCCCCCACCGGAGAAAGACATAACGCTCGATGTTGCGCTCGAACTCGAGATCGGTGTTGATGAGGAAGGCGGCGTCGGTGCCGTACTCGTCGACCTGCACGGAATGGTCGATCACGAGATCCACCGGCTGGAGCGGATTGATGCGCTGCGGATCGCCGCCGAGCTTGGAGAGCGCATCGCGCATCGCTGCCAGATCGACGACCGCCGGCACCCCCGTGAAGTCCTGCAGCAGCACGCGCGCGGTCCGGAAGGCGATCTCTTTCTCGAGCTTGCCCTTCACGTCCCAGTTGGCCATCGCCTCGATGTCGGCCTTCTTCACGAAGGCGCCGTCTTCATTCCGGAGAAGGTTCTCGAGGAGGATCTTGAGGCTGAACGGAAGCTTGTCGCTCTTGCCCTGGGTCGCTTTGGAAAGCGCGTCGAGGCGGTAGATCGTGTACGAGGTGCCCGCGACGTCGAGGGTCGCGCGGCTGCCGAACGAATTGGGCTGGGTCATTGCGTGGTCTCTCGGTGTCCGTCGCGGTCCTCGGCCGGACGAACGGTGGAGAACGGAGCCACTGCCGGGCGCGGGCGCTCCGTGGAGCGAGGCGTGCCGGCAGGCTGACACGAAATCTATATCGGTGCCGAGGCAAGGGCGGCTCGTCGGGTTCTGTTGACCTTCCGCGGTCGCGTGACGACCGTTGGCGCGTGCCGAATCTCGCATTTCCCTCCGACCTCACCGACGTCGTTGCGCTCGCCGAGTGGCTCATGGCCATCGACTCCACGAGCGGCGCCGAAGTGCCGCTGCTCGACGCATTCGCCGGTGCGCTGGCGGCTCGCGGATGGCAGACGACGCGCATCCCGGTGAGCGCCGGCCGTGCCGACCTCCTCGCCACGAGTGGTGTCGGCCCGTTCGTCACGCTCTCCACGCATCTCGATACGGTTCCGCCCTTTCTTCCACCTCGGCGGGCTGGTGGGCGGCTCCATGGCCGCGGCGCCTGCGACGCGAAGGGGATCGCCGCCGCGATGGTGTGCGCCGCCGAACGGCTGCGCGCCGACGGCGAGCCGATCGCGATGCTGTTCGTCGTGGGCGAGGAGACGACGCATGACGGCGCACACGCCGCGAACGACTGGGCGATCGCGAGCGGCTTCGACAGCATTGCCCTGTTGAACGGCGAACCGACCGAGAGCACCCTCGCGTTGGGCACCAAGGGCGCCATGCGGGTGATCCTGCGCACCACCGGCGAAGCGGCGCACTCCGCCTATCCGCACCTCGGGCGTTCCGCCACGATGGCGCTCGTACGCCTGCTCGCCGAGCTCGACACGCTGCCGATGCCGAGCGATCCATTGCTCGGCGAGACCACGATCAACATCGGCCGGCTGTCGGGCGGTGTGGCCGACAACGTCGTGGCGCCGACCGCGGAAGCGCGCCTGATGGCCCGCCTCGTATCGGAGCCGGACGAGGTATGGCAGCGGCTCGCCCGCTGGAGCGCGGGACGGGCGACTTTGGAGCGGAGCATCGAGATCTCGCCGGCTCGGCTCGGCTCCGTCGCCGGCTATCCGACCTCGGTGGTGGCGTTCGCGACGGACATCCCGGCAATGCCGGCGTGGGGGGCGCCGTATCTCTTCGGGCCGGGCTCCATCCACGTGGCGCACCGGGACGACGAATTCGTGGAGATCGCCGAGCTCGAGCGAGCCGTGACGACGTATGCGGCGCTGGCGACGGAGATCCGCGCGTCCAAGGTCCGCTGACACGAGGCAAACACGCGTCGGAAAGACCGCGCCGGTCGCAAGATCAAGAGCGTCGAAACTGCTCCAACATCCAGCGGATCGGTCCGCGTGGCTGTCGGACTCCCAATGGCCCGCCATGCCGTTCGACCACGCTGGCATCCATCCTTTACTGGTCAGTCCCTCGCTCGGGCCGGCGTGAGACCGCTTGGGGCTGCGGAGCCAGCGTCGCACAGCATTCAATAAACCACAGAGAGCACAGAGATTTGCCTTTGGTCGTTCCTCTGTGCCCTCTGTGCCCTCTGTGGTTTGTTCAAGCCGTTCGCTGTGCCCACTGTGGTTCGTGCTCGCCTCCCTCTCTGCTCGGCGCACCCCCAAAGGCAGATGCCAGCCCTCCGCCGATCTCGACGAGTAAAGGAACGATGCCCGCATGGTCGTGGCAGCATGGCAGGCCACGAGGAGTCCGACACCCACGCGGAATGATCCGCTGGATGTTGGAGCAGTTCGAAGCTGTTGACCTTGCTCTTGCGACCGGCGCACTGATGGATTCCTGGCGCTCGCCGCCGATCGCCGCTAGCCAGTACCAGCGCCGCCGCCCGCACCGGACGGCGTGGGGTCCCGCATCTCCTCCACGTCCGCCGAGCTCCGGGCGCCGCGTCGATCCACGTTCAGTGCGGTGATCGCATGGGTGGGGCACTCGTGCACGAAGCCGCCGTCGGCCGGCGACCATTCCACGACGTGCGTGCGCGCATATGCCTTGTTGTTCGCGTCGAGCCCCATCACCGCGGGGGCGAGCGCCACGCAGGTGCCGCACCCGGTGCACAGGTCGATCGCGACGTCGATCTGTACGCGGCGACGGGGGAACACGCAGCTCGGGCGATCCCAGTACGACTCGAACCGCTCCAGCGCGCGCATCGCGGCGCGGTAGCCCTGCTCGATGTTCGACGTGGTGTCGGTGAAGCTCAACCAGTTCGCGTCGTTCACCTTGGGGCGGATGAGCACCATGGGAGGTCCCTGCCACCGCTCCAGCGGGAACTGCTGGAGCGCGTGCATCATCATGGTGGCGGCGCGCATGTAGATCGTCGCGAAGCCCTGACCCTCCGCGCGTGCCGTCTGCGAGGCGTCGGAGCTGCCGACGTCCACCGCGATGATGATATCCGCAAAGTGAGCCGCGACGGAGACGGGGAGGTTGTCCACGACACCGCCGTCGATGCAGGTGCGCTCGCCGACCCTGCCGGGCGGAAAGAAACCCGGCAGGGCGCACGACGAATACACCGCGTCGCGCACCGAGACGTCCTCGAGGCCCGGCAATCCCCACACCACGCGGGCGCCTTCGTCGAGGTCCACCGTGTTCACGAGCATCCGCTTTGGCAGCTCGTTGAACTTCACGTCGGGAATGGAGCCGGCGATCATCTCGCGCAGCGGCTCCTCCAGGTAGATGGACGGCGACCGCATGCGGTCGAGCAGCATGCCGAAGTGGTTCAGCCGGAACAGGTCCTTTCGCTTGAGTGCCTCGGCGCGTTCGGCGAGCGTCTGCACGGTGGCGCCGGTCAGGTGGGCGGCGGCGATCAGCGCGCCGATGCTGGTGCCCGCGTACACGTCCGGCACGATGCCGCGCTCAGCCAGCGCGCGGAGCACGCCGATGTGCGCGAATCCCTTGAGTCCCCCGCCGCCAAGGACGAGGGCAATGCGTCTGCTCACGTAGCTGCTCCGTCGGGCTGCGGACCGCGACAGGCGGCCGCGCCCGAACAAGTCAAATGCCGTGCCCGGTCGGGATGACCGCGATGGCCGGGTGAGGAGGGATCACGAGGGGGTACGAGAGCGGGGCGGACGCGCGCGTTGCGCGCGTC
>JBJMNM010000793.1:0-6141 GCA_045804305.1 Gemmatimonadaceae bacterium
CGCTGGATTCCGCGCAAGCAGATGCTGGCGCTCGCCAACCGTCCCACCGCGAACTTCCTGTACATCAGATGGATGGGCGCGAACCGCGACGTGGTGGACTACTCACGCATCCAGATCGATCGCACCCAGGAGCTCGAGCAGTGGATCGGCGTGCTGTGGCCGCTCGCGCTCAAGGGGGTGCAGGTGTACGGCTATGTGAACAACCACTTCGCCGGCCATTCCCCGCAGAGCGCGCGCGAGCTGCAGCGAGGGCTGCGACTGAGCGCGGTGGAGCCCGAGTCATTGGGTGAGCAGATGACCTTGTTCTGATCACCGCGCTTTGTCTGTCATCCCGACACTCGGTCGCTTCGCTCGCTCCTGCGGGATGACAACGAGGCGACGTTCAACCGAGGTACGATGTCTTCGACCCTCGACACCACCTTCACTCCGTACGCGCCTGATCGCGTCGAGCCGCGCGCCGGCACGCCCGACTTCGCCTGGCACGCCTACGCCGTCGTCGCGGCCGCGGCGATGGTCGTCACCGGCCTGCTGTGGGACATCTCGTGGCACATGTCGATCGGCCGCGACACCTTCTGGACGCCGGCGCATCTGCTCATCCAGGCCGGCGGTCTGATCGCTGGTCTCGGCTCGGGCTATCTCGCGCTGCGCACCACCCTTGTGGGAACCGAAGCGGAGCGGGCGAGCGCGGTGTCGTTCTGGGGATTCCGTGCGCCGCTCGGCGCGTGGGTCTGCGTGCTCGGGTGCGGCGCGATGCTCACGTCGGCGCCGTTCGACGACTGGTGGCACAACGCGTACGGGCTCGACGTGAAGATCGTCAGCCCGCCCCACATCCTGCTCGGCTACGGCATGCTGGGTATCGTGCTGGGCGCCCTGCTGCGCACGCTCGCGCTGCAGAACGGAACGGACGAGAAGGTGCGCGCGCGGGCGTCGGTGCTCTTCGCCGTCTCGTCCGGACTGCTGCTCACGATCGTGACGGTGTTCCTGTTCGAGTACTCGAATCCGGTCAGGCAGCATCTCGCGTCGTTCTATCGGCCGGCTGCGGCGAACATCCCGATCCTGCTCGTGGCAGTCGCGGTTGCGGGGCGTCGGCGCTGGTCGGCCACGCTGGCGGCGATCGTGTACATGATCGTGCTCGCGACGACGAGCTGGGTGTTGATGCTGTTCCCCGCGACACCGAAGCTCGGGCCGATCTATCAGGCGATCACGCACTACGTGCCGCTGGACTTCCCGCTGTTGCTGGTCGTGCCGGCGCTGGCGATCGATCTCACCTGGGAGCGCGTCCGTGGCTGGTCCACCTGGCGCGCCGCTCCGGTGCTCGGCGCCGTCTTTCTCGTGACGCTGATCGCCGCGCAGTGGCCATACTCGAGCTTCGTGCTGAAGCATGGCCGCAACTGGTTCTTTCACCTCGACAACTTCGTCTACTGGCAGGAGCCGACGGGTGAGCATTGGAGATTCCAGTTCCGGGAGCCATGGCCGGGCGAGCCACCACAGTCGTTCCAGTATGGACGCGCGCTGCTCTACGCGACGATCTCGAGCGCGGTGGGACTGGCGTGGGGCCGCTGGATGACTCGGGTCCGCCGCTGATGCGCGCGACTCGCAATGTCGCGCGCGTTGCGGGCGCATTGACCATGGCGGTGCTGCTCGCCGCGCACGTCGGCAGCCCGGACGTGTATTCGCGCGGCACGGCCGGACCGTACGCGGTGGACGTGGCCATCCGTCCGCCGTCGGTCGTACCGGGGATCGCGGAGGTGCTCGTGCACGTGGCCGATCCCACCGTCACTCGGGTGGTGGTACGTCCGGTGTATTGGCGCGCCGGCAGCAAGGGCGCGCCGACCGGCGACGATGCGCGGCCGGTGCCGGGCAAGGCCGGCGACTTCACGGGGCAGCTGTGGCTCATGGCGGGCGGCGCATACAGCGTACACGTCACCGTCACCGGTCCGGCCGGAAGCGGCACGCTCATCGTTCCTGTCGGAGCAGTGGCGACTGGTGAGCTGGCGCTGCAAGGCGGCATGAAGTGGCTGCTCACCGTGCTCGGACTGCTGCTCGGCGCCGGACTGATCACCGCGGTGCGCGCGGCGGTGGGCGAGAGTCAGGTCCCACCCGGCGAGCCGATACCGCCAGCCAGGCGTCGACGCGCGCGCATCGCCACGCTCGTGATGGTCCCGGTAGTCGCATTCATCGCGCTCGGCGGTGCACGCTGGTGGGGCGCAGAAGCGCGCGACTACAGGAGCAGGATGTACCGCTCGCCGGCCACCCGGACAGCCGTCACCGACTCGGCTGGCGCGCGACGCCTCACGCTCTCGGTAACGGACTCCGCGTGGCGCGCCGGCGGCATCACCGCCGTGATGCCGGACCACGGCAAGCTGGCGCATCAGTTCATCGTCCGTCTCGATTCGCTCGACGTGTTCGCCCATCTGCATCCGTCGATGCCCGACCGCGCCACCTTCGTCACCGCGCTTCCACCGCTCCCCGCCGGACGCTACGCGGTGTTCAACGACGTGGTGCACGAGAGCGGATTCGAGCGCACGCTGGCGGACTCGTTCACGCTGACCACCGCGCCTCAGCGACGCAGTGGTGCACACATGGATCCCGATGACGCATGGTTCACGGGCCCGGTGACGCGCGTCTCGGAGGCGACGCGCGAGAGCCCGCTCGAGGACGGGCTCGTGCTTTCATGGATGGGCGACGCACAGCCCGTCGCAGGACGGGCGGGCGCGCTGCAATTCAGGCTGCGCGACGGCAAAGGCGGCGCCGTGACGGTCGAGCCGTATCTCGGGATGCAGGGCCATGCCGTCGTGATGCGTCACGACGGCAAGGTATTCATTCATCTCCATCCGAGTGGTACGACCTCGATGGCGGCGCAGATGGCGTTCGCGCTGCGCGATCGGGGCGATACCACGGCGGCGGGGCGCCTCGCGCTCGGCTCCGCCCCAATGACCACGGCAACGACGGCACCGCTGCGCGAGATCGCCTTCCCGTACGCGTTCCCGTCGCCCGGAGACTACCGCGTGTGGGTCCAGCTGCGCTCGGCCGGCCGCGTGCGGACTGCGGCGTTCGACGTGCGCGTGCATTGAGGGAAGTCCGCCGCGCCACCCGATCAGCGCTCAACTGTGCGACGGCCATGCCCTAGATTGCCCGCATGTCCTTCCGCACCACGATCTTCTGTCTGCTCGCGGCCCTCGCGGCGGCGGTGTTCGTCCGGCTCGGGTTCTGGCAGGTCACCCGCCTGCACGAGCGGCGGGCGCACAACGAGATCGTCGCGGCCCGGCAGCGCAGCGCCCCCACTCCGGTCACCGAGCTGCCGCGCGACACGGCCACCGCGCATTATAGGCCCGTCAGCGTTACGGGTCGCTTCGACTACGAGCACGAGCTCGTGCTCACCAACCGTACGCGGCGCGGGTCGCCCGGCGTCGACCTGCTCACCCCCGTGCGCCTCCCGGGCTCGGATACGGCGGTGATCGTGGATCGGGGGTGGATCTACGCTCCCGATGGCAGCACGGTGGATCGGAGCCGCTGGCGCGAGGGCGACTCGGCGCACGTCGCCGGGTATGTGGAGCTCTACACTCCCGACAACGGCGGGACGACCCTTGCGTCCAACCCACATATCGTGCGCCACGCGAGCCGGCGCGAGATCGCTGCCCGCCTGCCCTATCCCGTCGCTCCCTTTCTCGTCGTGCTGACGGGGGACACCAGCACCGCCGGGCGGCCGGCGCGGCGCGAGCTGCCCGTGCTCGACGACGGTCCGCACCGGAGCTACGCGTTCCAGTGGTTCTGCTTTGCCGCGATCGCAATCGGCGGAGCCCTGGCCGTGATCCGGCGCGAGCGTGTCGGACCGGCCCGCGGCTGACCCGTGGTCGCGGGGCTGGTCGGGGCGACACGGGGGCGCGCGGTGACATGGGGCACTCCGTAGGTGGCCTGTCGAATGCAAGACTGGGCGTCGAGCGGTAACTTGCAGCAGGGACCCAACGCCGAGTGAGCCATGGCTGAGCATTCCGCAGGACTCGCGTCCGAGAAGGAAGCCCGCGACGTCGCCGAGGCGGCGCGCGAGAGCGAGTGGTCGGGACCGAGCTTCGTTCGCGAGCTCTTTCTCGGCCGCTATCGCCTGGACCTGATCCACCCGCACCCGGTCAAGTCCGATCCGGCGGAAGAGGCGCGAGCCGCGCCGTTCTTCGCCAAGCTCCGCGCCTTCCTCGAGCGCGTCGACTCCGACATGATCGATCGCACGGGGGAGATCCCCGAGTCGTACGTGCAGGAGCTGCGCGAGATGGGCGCCTTCGGGATCAAGATCCCCACCGAGTACGGCGGCCTCGGCCTCTCCTACGCGAGCTACACCCGGGCGATGGCCATGGTGACGAGCAAGGACGGCTCGCTCACGGCGCTGCTGAGCGCGCACCAGTCCATCGGGCTCCCACAGCCGCTCAAGCTGTTCGGGACGCCGGAGCAGAAGCAGCGCTTCTTCCCGCGGCTGGCCAGGGGCGCCATCTCCGCGTTCGCGCTCACCGAAGTCGACGCCGGCTCCGATCCGGCCAACCTCCGCACGAGCGCCACGCAGAGCGAGGACGGCAAGTACTGGACGTTGAACGGCGAGAAGCTCTGGTGCACCAACGGGACGCGCGCCGAGCTGCTCGTGGTGATGGCGCGAACCCCCGACGCCATCGCGAACGGAAAGAGTCGCAAGCAAATCACGGCCTTCATCGTCGAGGCCAAGGCGCCGGGCGTGGAGATCGTGCATCGCTCGCGCTTCATGGGACTGAAGGCGATCGAGAACGGCGTCATCCGCTTCACGAACGTGCGCGTGCCGAGCGAGAACATCCTCTGGGGTGAAGGGAAGGGGCTCAAGCTCGCGCTCATCACGCTCAACACCGGCCGTCTCACGCTGCCGGCCAGCTGCGCTGGCGGCGGCAAGGCCATGCTCCAGGTGGCGCGGCACTGGGCGAACGAGCGCGTGCAGTGGGGCCAGCCGATCGGCAAGCACGAAGCGATCGCGCAGAAGATCGCGCTCATGGCGGCCAACACGTTTGCCATGGAATCGGTTGCCGAGCTGACGGTCGCGCTGTCGGAGCGGGGGCATTACGACATCCGCCTCGAGGCCGCCGTCGCGAAGATGTGGAACACCGAGACCGGTTGGCGCATCGTGGACGACACGCTCCAGATTCGCGGTGGCCGGGGCTACGAGACAGCCGATTCGCTGCGCGGGCGCGGCGAGATGCCGATCCCGGTGGAGCGCGCCATGCGCGACTTCCGCATCAACCTGATCTTCGAGGGGACGTCGGAGGTGATGCGGCTGTTCATCGCGCGCGAAGCGGTGGACCACCACTTCAAGACGGCGTTCGCCCTCGTGGACAAGGGGTCCACGAAGCAGGAAAAGCTCTCGGCGCTCGGCCGCGTGATGAAGTTCTATCCGGCGTGGTACCTCGCGCGCTGGTTCGGTCGCGGCGATCTGCCTGTGGCGTACGGCGAGTTCGGGATGCTCAGCAAGCATCTCCGCTGGGCGGAGCGGCACACGCGTCACCTCGGCCGCATGCTCTTCCACGCGATGGCGCGCTTCGGCCCCAAGCTCGAGCGCCGGCAGATGGTGCTCTTCCGCGGCGTGGACATCGGCGCGGATCTGTTCGCGATGACGGCGGTCTGCGTGCGCGCGGAGATGCTCGCGCGCCAAGGCAATCGTGAGGCCACCCAGCTAGCTGACTTGTTCTGTCGCGAAGCGCGGCAGCGCATCAAGACGAACTTCAGCCGGTTCTACGGCAAGAACGACAAGGCACTCTACAAGGTCGCGCAGCACGTGCTCGCGGGAAAGCACGAATGGCTGGAGCACGGGATCGTGGGGATCATGGGCGAGGGGGGCGGTCGGCCGGCCGACCGGTCGGAGGGCCGGACGGTGCAGCGGAACGAGCAGCTGACGACGGTCGGGCGTTGATTCGGTAAACGGTTCACCGCCCCTGCCGCAGCGCCTGCGCCTTGAGCTGGTCGTTCGCGTAGATCGCGACTTCCACCCGCCGGTTCTGCTGGCGGCCGGCGTCGGTGTCGTTGGTCGCGACCGGCTCCACTTCACCGCGGCCGACCGAACGCAGGCGTGTGCTCGAGACACCCTTCGAGGCCAGATAGCTCGCGGCCGCGGCGGCGCGGCGCTGCGAGAGGCTC
>JBJMNM010000794.1:0-2401 GCA_045804305.1 Gemmatimonadaceae bacterium
GCTGACGTACGCCGCACCGCTCTCGAATGGCGATGCGTCGATCTGACTCACGCGACCGAACGCCGGCATCGACGGCGGAGTGACGTTGCTCCAGCTCTGTCCGCCGTCCCGAGTGACGTGAATCAACCCGTCGTCCGAGCCGGTCCAGATCACGCGCGCGTCGCGCTTGCCCGGTCCCACGCTGAAGATCGTGCCGTACACCTCGGGGCCGTTCATGTCGCCCGTGATCGGACCGCCCGAGTGGCCCATCGTGCTCGGATCGTGCCGCGTGAGATCGCCGCTCAGCGCGGTCCACGTCTGTCCGCCGTCGGTCGTGCGCCAGAGCCGCTGCGATGAGACGTAGAGCGCCTTCGGATCCACCGGCGAGAAGAGGATCGGGAAGGTCCACTGCCAGCGTTCCTTGATCGCGCTCGACGGCTCGCCGGAGTAGAACCAGGGATACGGGTTCACCTCGCGGGAGCTGCCGGTGCGGCGATCGTAGCGGTCCACGTAGCCGCCGTTGTTCGTACCGGAATAGAAGACGTCGATGTCGCGGGGGTCCGGCGCGATGTAGCCCGGCTCGCCGCCGCCGGCGACATACGACACCGCCATCCCGCGCGCGGTGATGTCACTCGTGCTGTCGCGCCGGGTGCCGCCGCCGCGGCGACTGCCGGTGCCGAGGCCGAAGGCGGCGGCGTTCCAGTTGTAGGGCGTGCAGAGCGTGGTGTTGTCCTGCTGCGCGCCGCACACGTGGTAGGGCACGTGCTTCGTCGTCACCACGTGATAGAACTGCTCGGTGGGATAACTCTCGGCCGTCCAGCGCCCGCCGGTGTTCGTGGACACCGCGCCGCCGCCGTCGTTGCCGACCACGAGATGCGTCGGGTCGTCCGGATCGATCCACAGATCGTGAAAGTCGCCGTGCGTGCCGTTGTCGATCGCCGTCGTCGTCTTGCCGCCGTCCTTCGAGCGGAACATCGACGTGTTCTGCAGATAGACGACGCTCGTATCGCGCGGATCGGCGAAGACGTGCGTGTAATAGAAGGCGCGCTGGCGAATGGCGCGGTCCTCGTTCACCAGCGTCCAGGTCGCGCCGGCGTCGTCGCTGCGAAACAGGCCCCCCTTTTCGTTCTCCACCAGCGCCCAGACGCGACGCGGGTTCGCGCCCGACACGGCTACCCCGATGCGTCCTACGGTGCCATCGGGCAGGCCCTTTGCTCTCGTGATCTCCGTCCAGTGCTCGCCGCCGTCGGTGCTCTTGAACAGGCCGCTGCCCGGCCCGCCGCTCGACATGTGCGACTCGGTGCGGTACGCCTCCCACATCGCCGCGTACATGACGTTCGGATCGGTGCGGTCGATCGCGATGTCGATCGCGGCGGTCTTGTCATCGCGGTAGAGCACCTTCCGCCACGTCTTCCCGCCATCCGTGCTCTTGAACACCCCGCGCTCCTCGCTCGGCGCGCTGTACTTCCCGAACGACGCGACGAACACGATGTCGGGATTGGTGGGGTGGATGCGAATCTTCGAGATCCCCTGCGACGCGCGGAAGCCGACGTGCGTCCAGGTCTTGCCGGCGTCGCCGCTGCGATAGACGCCGTCGCCGGGCATGATGTTGCCGCGGATGCACGTCTCGCCCATGCCGATGAACACGACGTCGGGATTGCTCTCGCTGACGGCGACCGCGCCGACGGATGCACTCCCGACCTGGCCGTCGGTCACCGGCGTCCAGCGCTGCCCGCCGTCGGTGGTCTTCCACAGTCCGCCGCCCGTCGCACCGAAGTACGCCTCGAGCGGGCGATGCCGAACGCCGCTCACCGCGATCGACCGGCCGCCGCGATCGGGGCCGATGTTCCGCCAGCGGTACGAGCGGAGGAGAGCCGAGTCGAGTGGCGTCGCCGACTGGGTGCCGACGCGATGGGTCGAGGGCACGGCGGCGACGAGCGAACCGATGCCGCCGGCGAGAGCGAGCGACGCGAGGAGGCGCGTGGAGAGCATGATCGTGCGTGAGAGGTGGCTGGCCGAACGCCGAGCTCAGGCAAATAAGAGCTCGGTCAGGGCGGCCGCAATCCGCTCGCTGCGACCTGGGATCGGGGCGCCGGTCGCAAGGTCAAGAGCCTTCGAACTACTCCAACATCCAGCGGATCACTCCGTGTGGCTGTCGGACTCCTAATGGCCCGCCATGCGGCCACGACCACGCGGGCATCGTTCCTTTACTCGTCGAGATTGTCGGAGGGCTCGCATCTGCCTTTGGGGGTGCGCCGAATCGCGACCGCTTGACGAGGACCTCTTGACGACGACCTCTTGGCCAGTCGGCGCCGTCCGGTCCGAGGGGCTCTCCCTGGTGCGCGACGCTCGCCCCGCGACCCCCAAGCCGTCTCACGCCCGCCCGAGTGAGGGACTGACCAGTAAAGGATGGATGCCAGAA
>JBJMNM010000795.1:0-3340 GCA_045804305.1 Gemmatimonadaceae bacterium
CACCGGTCTCGATCGGCCGCAGCTCGCTCTCCCCCTCGAACTCCGGCCAGTGGATGCGATGCAGCTCCATGAACCGCGTCGCGAGGTCGAGCGCTTCCTGGTCGGACTCCACGTCGACGATCGCGTAGCCGCCGATCAGCTCCTTGCTTTCAGTGAACGGACCGTCGACGACGCGAAGCTTGCCGCCCCGCAGTTGAATTTTCTTTCCCTTGTGGCTGGACTTGAGGCCGGCACCGTCGATGAACTTTCCCTGCTTTGCGTACTCGCCGACGAACTCGCCCATCGCCTCGATGAGGGCGGGCGGGATCGTCTTCCCGCGATAGTCCTCGGTGTGCTTGATGAACATCATGTACCGCATGGGTCGAGCTCCTCTGGTTCTGATTGGTGAGAATGCGATCAGGCGACCGGTCTCACCATCACGTCGAACGATGACCCGCGAAATCGACATGAGCGCGGCCTGGCGCTGAGACGCCTGGCGTTCACTTCACTCGTGTGTAGCTCAGCGCCAGGTCAGGCTCCCACGTCGCGCCGTCTCTCGACAGCTCTCCCGCGCCATGGAGCGCATTGCCGTCCGCGGAGATCGTGACGACATGACGCTGCGAAAAGCCGGGCGCGGTACGCCACCATCGCAACGCGTTGTCCGCCATCGCGACCTCGTACCGTCGCGCCACCGCGCGTTCGTCGAAGTACAGCATCGTGAGCCCCTCACTCTGATCATCGCTGCCGAGGATCGCGATCCCGCTCGGAATTCCCGGCTCGTCGATCTCCGAGCGCATCAGTAGAAATGCGCCTCCTTCATGCCATTCGAAGGTCGTGCGGCCATGGAGCGTCATGCCCGGCAGCATCGGGTGACGGCCCACCGTCGTCCACGTGCCGATGAGCGGCTCCAGCGCGGCGAGGTGGGGGTTCGGAATCATGGCCTCGCGGGCGAGCTGTGGCATGGGTGGAGAAGGACGAGGAAAGGGGTGCGGGAACGCATACTATCTGTCCGTCACGCCGGCGGATAACGATAGAGCACGGACGGCGCGCCGAAGAACTCCACCGGCTCCGCCGCGACCGCGCCGAGCGATTCGGCCACGCGAATGGACGCGACGTTGGCGGGGCGGATGATGCTGGTGATGTCCGTGCGCCCCAGCGTGTCACGGGCATAGCGCAACGCCGCGGCGGCGCCCTCGCGCGCGTAGCCCCTGCCCCACGCCGCCGGTGCAAGCGTGTAGGCGATCTCAAACGACGGATGCCCCTCTGGCTCGAGGCAGCCGATGCGGCCGATGAAGTTGCCTGTGGCACGCTCCTCGACCGCCCACAGGCCGAAGCCACGCAGCACCCAGTGGCCGGCCAGCATCGCGAGCTGACGCCATGCGTCGGCGCGAGAGAGCGGCCGGCCGTCGCCGAGGTATCGGGTCACCTCGTCGCGGGCCATCATGGCGACGTACGGTTCGACGTCGTCCGGCGCGAAGCCGCGGAGGAGGAGGCGGTCGGTGGTCAGGTGGGGGATGCGCACGTCGCTACGGCGGCTCGTGGACGCCTGTACCTGACGCCGCGAGCCCGCGGTGCGCAAGCCACTGCCGATCGGTTGCGATCATGGACTCAGCGTCCGCGCGATTCGGAACCCGACGTTGTCACGCCGAAGATATGGGAACGCGGTGACAGTGCCACGCTCGGCGGATCGCATCATGGCGGCTTCGTACGAGAAACCGCCACCTCGCCGCACCCGTGCCGCGGAATCCGAGACGACGAGCACCTGATCCTCGACGTCCTCGTGCACGACGCCGCCGACCGGATACGGCAGGACGCGAGACTGCGTCCACTCCCACACGTTTCCGTAGACGTCGAACAATCCGAAGTCGTTCGGCTCGAGCTGTCCGACGGGCCACGTGCGCGGTGGATCGTTGGGATCGACGGGGTCGCTCTTGGTCTTCGGCGGATGCCTGCTGTACCACGCGAACTCTCCGAGCAGTGAATCGGAGATGCCGAAGAAACGAGGCGACGTCGTTCCCGCGCGGGCCGCGTACTCCCACTCGGCCTCCGTCGGCAACCGGTAGCCGCGCCGGTGAAGGTAGCCGCCGGGCAATCGCATCCCGTGCTGGAAGTCGGCGAACCGGGACGGATACACCCACTCCTGCTCGGGGATTCCCTCGCGCTGGCTCAGCCAATTGCAGTACATCGCCGCTTCGTACCACGTGACGGCGATCTGTGGTCCGTTCTCGTCGGGACTGAACCGCCGCAGCACCTGCTGCATTCGAGCCGGGTTGTCCGCATACGCGAAGCGGGCCTTGACGTCCGGGATCGCATCCAGAAAGCGTCGGAACTCGCCGACGATGACCTCCCGACTGGCGACCGCGAACGATCGAGGGATGCGTGCAGAGTGCATCGCCTCGTCAGGGGAGTCCGAGGCGGGGACTCGGCCCGCCTCGTATGCGGGAGATCCCATGCGGAACTCTGCGGCCTGCGCGATGACGACCATCGTCATCCCGTCGCGGTTGACGAACCACTGGCGGCCATTCGCGGGACGTCCGGCCAGCTCGCGATCGATCGCCGCCAACGCGTCGCGCTGTTCCCAGTCGAGGATGCGGGGCCGGTCGCCCTGACGATTGGGCCGAAGCAGCCAGTCGATGGCCGAATGCACGCCTGCGTCGGGATCGTCGCGGTACCACTGCAGCAGCTTGCCGATGAGCGGTCGACGCTGTCCGGGCGGCAGTCGATCGTTCGTGTACTGGCCGAGGCTCAGGATCAGTGCGCGGCGGATGGACGACTCCCGCTCGACGTCCAGGCGCTGCACGAGCAGGGCGGGATCGATGCCGCTCCGGGCGAGGGCATGGACGAGATAGGTGCGGGCGCTTGGATCGGCGGTGAGTCGGAGGAGCGGCCAGACGGCGTCGGAGCGGCGGAGTCGGAGCAGCGCGATCGCCGCGGTGGCCTGGCGAGCGGCCAACCGGTCACGCTCGTTCGGTCGGTCCTCCGGGGCCGTATCGCGCAGCGTCTGTGTCAGGCGTTCAGTCGTATCCGAGCTCTGAACGCGAGCCGGATCCGGCGACGATCGGCCACTCGCGGAGCAGTGCGAGAGGACGCCCATCATCAATACTGAGATCCAGACCGTGGCTGGACGCATCACGCTACCGCTCGTGAATGGTCTCCAGCACACCGGCGTGCCACGGATATCGAGTCGGCATTGGTCAGGCCCGTATTCTCGCGGTTGATCACCCGACGTCGATTATGCGCTCGTCGCTCGTCGCCGGCTAGTCATCTGCGTGCCTCGCCGCCCGTTGAGAAGCGTGGCCCAGTCTGCGCGACCGCGATTCGCATGTAGGACGACCGCTCGATCTTCGCTCTCCCCTGCGCG
>JBJMNM010000796.1:0-3934 GCA_045804305.1 Gemmatimonadaceae bacterium
CACCGCCTGCATCCGCTGCGTCAGCTCGGGCGACACGTTGGTCGGGAAGATCGACGCTGTCCCCGCGAACTCGGCGCCCGTCTCCGAGGTATCTCCCGTACCGCCCTCGCCCCACTTCGCTTCGAAGCTCGCCACCTTCGGCCGGTCGGCGGGAAATGCGCTGAAGTCCAGCTCGATGATCGGCAGCGCCTGCGGCTGCACATTGCCGAGCAGCCCCACATAGAACTCGCGCCCCTCCACGAACTCCTCGACCAGCACGGGTGATTGGAACTCGCGCTGCAGCGAGTCCATCGTGCCGAACAGCTCCTTGATGTCGCGCACCACGCTCTTCGACGTGATGCCAAGCGAGGCGTCCTCCTGCGGCGGCTTCACGATGAGGGGGAACTTGAGATCGCCCACGTGATCGAGCGCCCCGCGGAAGATCGCCGCGAACTGCGGCGTGAGGATCTTCTGGAACCCGAGCACCTGCTTCGTCAAGCTCTTGTCGCCGGCCATC
Source organism: Gemmatimonadaceae bacterium (assembly GCA_045804305.1). Lineage (GTDB taxonomy): Bacteria > Gemmatimonadota > Gemmatimonadetes > Gemmatimonadales > Gemmatimonadaceae > AG11. Next base: position 497 of record JBJMNM010000796.1, read on the forward strand.
AGCAGACCGGCAGGACTCGATCCCGTGTACCGGAGCCCGAGCAGATTGAGCAGCGCGGCCACGTTCGATTCGAGCGCGCTCTTGCCGCCGAACGACTCGGCGAGATTGAACACGATGGACGGTTCGGCTGCCTTGAGGGCCGCGATCACCGGCTCCACGTCCGCCGCCACGCACACACGCGCGGTCTCGTGACCCAGACCCCGCAACGTTTCTTCGATCTGACCGAGCACCGGATCCTCGGGTGGCTCCGCCGCATCGGCGCCGTGCAGCAGCACTGCCTTCACGAGCGCACCTCGGCATGCGTGGCGCGGAACGCATTCGTGTATCGCCAGTGCATCACTACGGCGGTGCCGAAGGCGGCGAGCTCGATCAGCGTTGCCGCCTCCAGCCCGACGACGTGGAGCTCCAGCGCTGCCGCACGCTCTGTCAGGGCGCGCAGCAGCGAGCGCACGGCGGCGGGCCCCACGCCGGACCAATAGGCGATTCGCGCCACCAGCTCGCCCTCGTGTCGCGCCAGAAAGTTCGCGGCGAGCTCGCCACCCGGTGCGTCGGCGGCCGACGCGAACACCCGACGCAGATCGCTGTCGAACTGCCGAGCGTCGCTGATCGGCAGCGGCTCGTCTTCCGCGTAATGGTCGGCCAGCGTCCAGTGCATCTCGTCGACCGGAAGGTCGTCCGCGGTGACCGCGGACGACGCCGGAGAGAGCTCGGCGACTTCACCGATCACTCGCTCCATCCACTCCAGCTTTCGCAATGCGCCCCATCCCGCATACTCCGTTCGCCAATCCAGACCCGGCGTGAGCCACACAGCGAACGTCTCGGCGAAGTCCTCGTCGGGATGCTTCTGCGCATACCACCCGAGGATGTGCCGCACGTGCTCTCGGCTGAGCGGGTCGGCGGCGTAGTGCTCGGCGTACGGCCGACCGTAGTCGCCGAACAGGGTGGCGAACTCGGGACGCTCGTGGAGACGAAATGCGTAGTTCAACGCGTGCCCCGCTTCGTGTCGAAGGTATCGCATCGCTTCCTCGTCACCCTCGATCGCGCCGGCGTGCTCGGCCTCGATTCGCTCCAGGCGCTCATCGGCGAGATAGAAGGGCACGCCGATCACGGGGGTGCCATCCGGGCACCCCCACTGGTCGCTCAGGTAGACCGGCGGCCGAAACGCGATGCCTTTGCTGGCGAGCTCGTCGTAGAGGCGGGCAATCAGCCGCTCCACGCGAGAGCCGCGGACGTCGAGGCCGAGCTCCGAGATGCGCCGCCCGAGTAGCTGCGCGCGCTCCGTGTCCCAAGGTGCGGGGGTGTCCACGTTCAGCCCGAAGGCAAGGCGCGTACCGAATGCCGGATGACATGGTCATCGGCACGGTATCGGAAAAGCGAAGCGCCGCGGTTGGACCGCGGCGCTTGGTGCTCCATGAAGGCTCGAGGAAACCGACCGCCTAGACGGCCTGCGTCTCCTTCTCCAATTCATCATCAGGGTATGGCGCCCAGACGTAGGCCGAGAATCGGGGCGTCGTCTCGGGTTCACGCCCGCGGGAGATGACGATCCCCACGGGCTCTTCGAACTTCGGAGGTAGCGACTTCTTCATATGATAGGCACCGAAGGAAAGGATGCCCCCGGAACGGTCGGGGGCACCTCCGCTTAGGCACCTATGAGGCCATGCTGAGCTCATTCCACAAATCGTTTCCTTGAAACGAGTTACGGAAATCGCGGCGGCCCGGAGCCGATCGCATGTTTCACTGTGACACGGGACGAAGCTGCGTCGTTCGTGTCAATCTGATACGATGGGAGCTACGCTATCGCCTTTCTGGCGAGGAAGCTGTTCGCGTCGCCTTCCTCGACGGTCACGTCCCAGCCCCGATATCGGCGGCGGAGTTCCTCGAGCGAGACCGGGGTGCGCTTTCCGGCGGCGATGGTCTGCACGAGATGCACGCCCCCGTCCGCGGTCGCGCTCTGCAGCACCTGGATCACCCGCGTGCGTTCGGCGGCGGTCAATCCGGCGAACGCCGCCGGCGTGTAGATCACCGCGCTCAGCGGCGCGTCTGGCATCCATGAATCGAGCGCGACAGTGCTGGCGTGGACGCGTTCGCCCAGGCCGGCCTCTTCCGCCGCGTCGAGCACGCGCTGCACCGCATCCGGCGCCGACAGGGCGGTTACATCGCATCCATTGGCAGCGAGGTAGAGTGCCGGCGTCTCCATCTCTGCTCCGGCCAGGAGCACTCGCGCATCCGACGATGTGGCCTGGACCGCGCGCACCACCAGATCGTCCGGGCTCAACCCCCAATGCTCTGGACGCCTGAGCTCGTCGAGCAGCTTGAGCCGGCGCTTGCGCCATGTCACATATGCCGGGAGCTGCAGCCGCTTGAAGATGATCTTGTCGACCTCATCCACGAGCAGCAGCTCGGTCAGCGCGAACTGCTGCTGCGCTGCGAGCGCGCGAACGGCGTCGTCCCCGATCGAGAGCAGCACGCTGCGCGGCACCGACTCCTTGTAGTTCTCGATCTCGCGCTCGAGATAGAGCTCGTACTCGTACTTGAGAGATCGGGAAGGCCGCTGCGCCATGTGTTTGTCGGTGGGAAGACGACGTGAAGGTAGACCTTCTGGCTCCGCGCGCAAGTGGCTGACGGGATGGCGTTTAGACTCTCAGGCAGGCTCTACGTGCACGATCGCTTCAGCCGTGCCCAGCTCCCGCGAGATCGCGCGCTCCACCTCGTCGGTAAAGTCGTGCGCGTTCGCGACCGTCGTGGCACCGTCCACCAGTATCGTCACCTCGGCAAACAGATACCCTGACGACGTGCGTCGCGACCGCGCCGACCGCACATCGATCACGCCGGGGATCGCGCGCACGATCGTCGCGAGACGCTCCGCTTCCACCGCCCGCGCATCGACGAGCACGGGTATCGAATCGCGCAGGATCCGATACCCGCTCCACGCGATGATCAGGGCGACCACCATCCCGAGCAGCGCGTCGGCTCGCAGATAGCCGAGCTGCGAGAGCAGCAGCGACGCGATCGCGAGCGCCGTCACGAGAATGTCGCTCGCCGTGTGCGCCGCGTCGGCCAACAGCAGAGCGCTTCCGAGCTGACGGCCGCGGCGCCGCTCGTAGATCACCACCCACGCGTTCACCGCGAGCGACGCGATCATGAGCAGGCCGTCGGCGACGCCGGCCCTCGGAGCCGACAGAGTGCCGGTCAGCTCCCCGACGCTCTGCCTCAGCAGCTCGAAGCAGGTGATGGAGAGGAAGCCGACGATGCCCAGCGTGCCGAGCGTCTCGAACTTCTCGTGACCGTACGGGTGATCGTCGTCCGGTGCACGCGCCGCGACCGAGATGGCGAGGATCGCCACGCCATTGCTCAGCATGTCGAGCGCCGATTCCAGCGCGGCGCCGAGCACCGTGAGAGAGCCCGTCCGTGCGCCGACGCCGATCTTCAGGGCGGCGG
>JBJMNM010000797.1:0-3193 GCA_045804305.1 Gemmatimonadaceae bacterium
ACACCCGAGGTGCAGTCCGCGCAGCACGACGCGCTCTATTCCACCGTGCACGGCGCGGGACGCGTGATGTCGCGCACCCAAGCGGCCGGGAAGCGGAAGCGGAGGTCGCGCGAGATCGTGAGCCCTGGTCTCGTAACGCCGGAGATGATGGAGAGCTGGGTGAAGGAGAAGGGCGTCATCCTCCGCGGCGGAGGGCTCGACGAGAGCCCGCACGTCTACCGCCGCCTGCCGGAGGTGCTGGCCGCGCAGGAGGGGACGATCGAGGTGCTCCACGTGCTCAAGCCGCTCATCGTCGTGATGGCGGGAGCGGACGAGTTCGACCCGTACAAGGACTGAATCAGATCCCGCTGGCTTCCGAGTGAGCCACTCCGGTACAGGCGTTTGCCTCGGGACGGCCGGAAGGGCGCGTGGGGCGAAGGGCCAACGCCCTTGCCGCGGGCCCCCGAAATGCAGATCGTTTGGTTACGGCGCCGGACAACCCGCCCGACGCGCGCTTCCAGCCACCGGCGATTCGGGCGCCAACTCTCATGAGGTTTTCGCTACCGCACTTCCTCACCCTCAGCGCGGTCATCGCTGCCGCCGCCGGCTGTGCCTCCGGCAATCCCAAGCGTGAACTGCCAGGCCAGCCCGTGGTCACGGCGGACGACATGGAACGGAGCGGGGGCGAGCCGATCGAGAGGGTGCTCCAGGCCAAGGTGCCCGGAATCATCGTCGGTCGCAGCGCCGACGGCTTCATCTCCGTCCAGATTCGCGGCCCGTCGTCGTTTTATAGTGGCGGCCGGCCGCTGTACGTGGTCGACGAGTCGCCGATGGAGCCCGGTGCAGGCGGCGTGCTGGCGGGCATCAACCCGCACGACATCGAATCGATCCGGGTGCTCAAGGATCCTGCCGAGCTGGGGATCTACGGGATGCGCGGCGCGAATGGCGTCATCCTCATCACGACGAAGCGTCCCGGCGGCGGCAAGAAGGAACCTGATTCAGAGTAGCGCGGCTGCTCGCGTAACTGTCTCCTCGGTTATGGTGCCTTGACAGGACATTCGGAGACAGTAGCGTAGCACGCCTCAGAGAGTGCCATGACGCCCGGGGTGAGTCCCTCATAGTGGATCGCCCATGCCCCGGGCCGAGCCAATCGCGAACCGGCTGAGTGGAATGCCATCCCGGCATCCCGCGCAGCCGGTTCTGTTATTTCCAGCTCGCCCACCCCAGTGTTGCTGGAGGGATCGATGACTCGATCGAGATTGGACGTTCCCCTGTGCGCCGCACGCGTCGCACTCGCCATTGGCGTCACGACGCTGTTCGCCTGTACTGAGCAACCGACGTCGCCAAGCGCGACATCTTCCTCGACCGCGCCGTCGCGCTCCGTAGGCACGGCGCTTGAGCCCGCGATCCCGCTGGCGAGCGTCGATTGGCAGGGCGCGGCGCGTGACGTCGTCGTGCTCCGCCGCCTGACGCCGATCGTCGCTGCGCGCCTGTACGCGCTGCTTGGCGTCGCACAGTACGGCGCCGTGACCGCGGTTGACCACGACAGTCCCGGAGCCGGTGCTCTGACCACCGACATTCAGCGCGGAGCCGTCGCTGGCGCGTCGACGCAGGTGCTCTCCTACCTCCTTCCCGGTGACGCCACGACCTTCGAACAGCGCCTGACGAACCAGGGCGCGGTTGGCTCTCCCGATGCGATGCTGCATTTCGCTGACGGCGTGACGGTCGGGCGCGCGATCGGCGACGCGATCGTGGGCTGGGGGAGAAAGGATGGCTTCGCGAACGCCGACGGCACAGCCAGGATCTGGGATCCGGCGTCCCTCGAGAGCGGGCCCGGCATCTGGGCGATGGATGCCGACGCCACCCCGCACTTTCCGGCCGGCTTCCAGTACCCGACCATCCAGCCCTACTTCCTGAACAAGCAGAAGCAATTTCGACCCGGCAAGCCGCCGACGGATCTCACCGCCGCCGTGAACACCGTCATCGCCGCGGTTGCGGCTCGCACGGCGGCGCTGGCCGATCTATCGCGCAGCTGGAACCTCAACGTTGGCACGATGACACCCGTCGGCTACTGGGATGTGCAAGCGACGACGTTCATCGGCGAGAGTGGGCTGGACGAGCGCGCCGCGTCGCACGTCTTCGCGCTGGTCAATGCCGCCGGCATGGACGCCATCCTCGGGTGCTGGGAAGCGAAGTACCACTACCTCGTCCCGCGACCATGGATGGTGCGGCCCGACGCATTTCCGTGGCCGAGCATGATCATCGGACGGCCCAACCATCCGTCATATCCGTCCGGGCACTCGTGTGTCTCGGCGGCTGCGGCGGAGGTACTGAAATCCTTCTTCCCCACGAAGGCCGCGATGCTGGATCAGCAGGTGGGAGAGGCGGGACAATCGCGCATCAACGCCGGCATCCACTACCCCATGGACGTTGCGGCTGGCCAGGAACTCGGACGCTCGGTGGCCGCGTGGGCGCTGAAGTACGATCGGAATCACGGGTTGCTCGCGGCCGTGGGACTCGACGACAGGCATGAAGGGCACGTCGAACATTAGCTGACGGCATGGGTGGCGCGGCTGGACGGCGCTCGGACCAACACACAGGTTATCGCACTCGCGATCGCGTGTCGCCGAGCTTCGCCGTCACACCGCGCCATCCCATGCGCTTTGCTTCCAGCCTCCGTATCGTCACGCACGCGCTGAGCCTGATCCTCCTCGGCGACGTCGCTCGTGCCCAGAGCCCGGTCGGCGTCTTCCAGGCGCAGACCGACATCGGCCGCACGCGGCGCGCCGGATCCGCCGCGTACGACCCGCAGCGGCAGGCGTATCTGATCGCCGGCTCCGGCCAGAACATGTGGGCCGACCACGACGACTTTCATCTCGTGTGGAAGCGGATGACGGGCAACTTCATCCTCACCACGCGCGCGCGCTTCGCCGGCGCTGGGGTGGAGGCGCATCGCAAGCTCGGCTGGACAATACGGCCGTCGCTCGAGACCAACGCCGCCCACGTGACGGCCGCGCTGCACGGCGATGGTCTGGCGTCACTCCAGTTCCGGCGCGTACCCGGCGGGACGACGGAGGAAAACCGATCGCGCCGCCGGCTGACCGATGCCGACGCCGTGATCCAGCTCGAGCGGCGCGACGGCGTGTACCTCATGTCGGTCGCGCCATTCGGCGATACGCTCGTCACGCAGGAGCTCGGCGGCGTGACGCTCCCC
>JBJMNM010000798.1:0-6227 GCA_045804305.1 Gemmatimonadaceae bacterium
ACGATGACGCCTTCGAGCTGCGTCGTCGCCGTGGTGAGGCTGACGTCGTAGTTCAGCGCCGCGCCCGGGTTGAGCGTGATGCTGCGCTGCACCGGGTTGTAGCCGATCCGGCGCGCCACGAGGGTCACACTCTGACCGGTCGCCCTTCCCGCTGGCACCGTGAGTGTGAAGCGTCCCTCGGCGTTGGTGTAGGCGCCAAGACCGAGCGACGGGATCGAGAGGGTGGCGCCCTGTAGCGGGGTGCTGGCCTCGTTGGTGACACGCCCGCTGATCGTCGTGGGACCTTGCTGTGCGGCTACCGTGGACGGTAGCACTCCCAGCAACAGCCCGACGCCAGCGAGCACACGAAACAGATTGCTCGTCATGACCACAGCTTGCCTCAGATAGGGTTTCCGAACCGCCCGAACCGGATCGTGCCGCCGCATACGGGCGGCGCCAGGCACGTCCGGCCGCTCTGGCGTCACCTATCGGCGGCGCCTGGAGCCCACGACCATTCGCCCGCAGCGCGGGCGTCGTCCACTGGTTGCTGCCGAAGCTCCGCAAGATCAAGTCAGCAGAGTCTCGGCGGTGGGACAGCACGTGTCAACCATGGGACGAACTGCGCAGTCCTCGGGTCGACGCGAACCAATTGACCCCAAGGGACGTGTGGGCGTCACTCCGTCACGCGTGGTGACCAAATACATGGGTCCCCATACGTCGGTGCGGGCTCAGCCGTTACGGAGCGCAACAGAATCCTTGTCGAGCGAGCGCGCAACGCCCCACGCGCGTGCGTGCGTTCAGCGCTTCGTCGTGATGGCGATGACCCCGGCGGCGTTGTCGTGCCCGTACTTGTACTGCGCCTGCGACGCCGGGTAGTAGCGCATCGACTCAATGGTGCCGGCCGGGATGCCGCGGAGTGTCGTCGCATCACCATAGAACTGCTCGTCGACGTAGACCCTCGGCAGCGCGGGAGGTACCGTCGGATCGAGCGACAGCTTCCCGCGACTGACGAGGAACTGCGGACGCAGCTTGTGAATGATGTCGTACGCGGTGGTGAGATGCGACGAGTCGATCTCGGCCTCGCCGATGAAGCTCGCGTCGCTCACCGGGCTCGTGGAGGATGCAGCGTGGGCAGCGCAGCCCGCGAGCGCGATGCCCGCCGACAGCGTGATGACGAGCGCCATAGCGCGAAGCGCCGTTCGTTCCTTCCCGATCGTCATGTCCGCTCCTTGTCCGTTCGTCAACATTGGCGACGCCCGCCGGAAAAGTCCATCAGTTGCAGTGGCTCCGTCGCGATCACGGGCGCGAGTCACCGGTGGATACGATCGAGCCGGTGATCTGAACTGACCAGATCACCGGCTCGATCATGTCCCTCCAGCGCCGCCCCGACGTGCGACAGCGTTGGATGTGCGTTACGGCACGGGTGTCACATTGCCATTGCGAGCCACCGATTCGTTCTGTGGCATCGACAGCACCGTCTGCAACGGATCGGTGTTGTGGGTCGGGTCCGTCACGATCTTCGGCATGCCAGGCTGGCTGACGTACGCCTTCGTGAGCGCCGAGTATTCGCGGAGTGCGACGAGGTAGTACGGCCCCTCGAAGAGGAACGAGTAGCGGTACTCGTAGAGGATCGCGGCCTGAGCCGCGGCCTGCGTCGCGAACGCCACCGGCGCCGCGAAGCCCCCTTCGATCTGGTGCACCACGCTCACGTCGGCGGACGACTGCGCGAACTGTCCGGCCGCGGCTTCCGCCTGCGCACGCAGCATGTACCACAGCGCCGCGCGACGAATCGGCAGGGGACGCGTCGTATTGGTCGACAGCGTCAGTGAGCTCTTGTAGATCAGTGAGTCCGCGAGCCCGCCGTTTTGGACCGAGCCCTTGGCCGACGCCGACACCTTACCGAGCCGCGCGTCACCCGACTGTGCCGACTGCACCCAGTTGTCCGTGACGTAGATCCTCGGGTCCGCCAAGGGGTAGTTGAATGACTCCGGCGCGCTGGGGTTGTACTCGAAATATGGACCGAACGCGAGGCCCGCCGCGGTCTGCGGCACACCGGCAAGCGCCAGGTTCAGCGCCGTGATCGCCGTGCCGGCGCACGCCGCGCACGGATTCTGGTGGTTCAGCGCGCGGTAGACCTCGACCTCGCCTTTGAGGCCGCGGTTGAACTTCGCGAGGTTTGCCGTCTGCGTGAAGTCCCCGTTGACCTTGTAACCCGCGGGCATGGTGACCGGCATCGTCGCGCTCACACCGGCAGCGGTCAGGTTCGAATACGCCGAATCGAGCAGTGCCGACACGAACGCGAGCACCGACGTCTTGGTGCGGATCGGATCGGGGGTATTGATGGCGTCCGTCTGGATCACGACGCCGAGCGTGTCGCGCAGCTGCAGCAGGCGGAGGTAGCTCAGCGCCTTGATCGTCTGCGTCAGCCCGATCATGGCGTTCCTGTCGCCGGCGTCGACGACCGCGGCCGTGGATGGGCTCGCGAGGAACTGATTTGCCGCCCGAATCGTCGTGTAGTACCCGTTCCACCCCGAGCTGCCGATGAAGGCGCTCGGGTCCATCGCCTGCGCGATCAGATCCGCCACATAGCGCGGCTCGTTCGGGTCGGGGCGCAGCGCGTTGCGCGCCAGCCCCTCCGGATACAGCAGATACGAGAACGCGCTCGTCGCCGAGCGGTCCTGCGCGAGCACCCCGGTGACGAGGTTCTGGACCGGCTGGGCCGAGCCGGCGAGGAGCTGGTCCTCGGTCGGCGCGTTCAGCGGCTCCTTGCAGGCGCTGGCGAGCAGCAGCAGGCCCGCCACGGCCGCAATTGACTGTTTCATATGGGAGGTCACGTCGGTTAGAAGTTGGCGTCGATCGAGAAGAAGAACTGGCGGCTCGGCGGGTACGGCGCGAGATCCCACAGCCGGTTCAGCGGCGCGTTGCCGAAGTTCGAGACTTCGGGGTCGAGACCGCGGTAGTTCGACCAGGTCTTCAGGTTACGGCCGCTCAGCTCGAGGCGGACGTCGCGCGCCGCGCCGCGGAAGAGCGTGTTCGCCAGGTTCTTGTTGAGCGAGTAGCTCAGCGTCACCTCACGCAGCTTGGCGAAGCTGCCGTGCTCGAGGAACGCCGGGAAGCCGGCCGCATAGGTGGACTGGTCGATGCGGTTCATGCTCGTGTCGGCGAGGTTGCCGCCGGCGATGGCACTCTGCCCGTTCACGCCCTGCTCGAGATAGGTCTGGCTCAGGTCCGCGAGCCATCCACCCCTGCGCCAATCGATCAGCGTGGACAGGCGGAACGCGCCAACCGTGAAGTCGTTCGAGAAGCCCATCGTGAAGTCCGGGCTCGCCGACCCATAGTGCTGCTCGAAGCGGGCGCCCGTGGCGTCGAAGCCGGCGAACGACACCACCTCGTCCGGTGCGAAGCCTTCCTGCACCTTCACGCGCGCCGTCCGCGTGCCGAACCCGCTTCCGGTATAGAACGCCGGCACCGGCAGGGAGAGCACCTTGCCGCGGTTGCGCGAGAAGGCCGTGCGCGACTGCCAGGTGAGACGGTCGTTCTCGATCGGCAGCAGGTTCAGGCCGATCTCGAGACCGTCGTTCTGGAGCTTGCCGCCGTTGATGTTGGCGACGGAGAAGCCCGTGGAAGGCGCCAGGCCGCTCGCGAGCACGAGATCGCGCGTCACCTTGTGATAGACCGTGACCTCGGTGCCGGCCCGACCGCCGAGGAACTGCGCGTCGAAGCCGCCCTCGGTCTCCGTCGTGATCTCGGGATAGACCGTTGAAAGTCCGACGGTCGTCGACGGACGCAGACCGACGATGCCGTTTTCCAGCAGGTTGGTCAGGGTGGTGTACTTGAAGCCGGACGGTACGCGATTGCCGGCCGTGCCGACCGCAAGGCGAACCTTGAAGTTGTCGACGCCGCGCGGCAGCATCGGCACGTTGTACGATGCGGAGAACTTCGGATAGGCGTAGAACTTCGCCGTGTCGCCGTTCGTGCTCGAGCGTTCGGCGTTGACCGCCGCCGTGAGCAGCAGGCGCTCGCTCAGCGCGAGGAACTCCTCCTGCGCATAGTACGACAGCGTGCGCGTGATGTCCTGGTTCTGCGTCGAGGCCGTCTGCACCGCGGTGGAGAAGTTGGTGATTCCCGGGAAGAGACCCTGGCCGCGGTTCACCGCCTGACGGAACTCGGAGTGCTCCTGACGGATGCCCGCCGACGTCGTCGCCGTCGCCCACCTGAACAGGTACTTGTGGACGATCGAGGCGTTCAGGTTCGCGTTGACGTTATCGCTGTTGTTGTCGACGACGGTGCCCGGATACGGGCTGATGTTGCCGCTCTGCTCGATGTAGGTGTTCGGCGGGGAGAAGATGCGCCCGTGAAGCGTATACGCGTCGACGCCACCGAGCAGGTCGAAGCTGAGCGTCTGATTGGCGCTCGAGAACGCCGCCCAGTTCGCCGAGACGTTACCGAGCATGCGGTAGACGTCTTCCGGTGTCCGGATGAGCGACTGGTTCTGGAGGACGTTGATGCCGCCGGCGTACGGGTTGTACATGAAATCGCCCGTGGTCGGATCGCGACGGCTGAAGTCGAAGAACGTCGGCGTCTCGCCGATCACCGTGTAGGGCGCGATGTTGTTGTTGTCGTTCCCGAAGATGCCACGCTCGGTGAGCGTGTGCAGGATCTCGCTGTTTCCGCGCAGGCTCAGCGACGACCCGAGGGCCTGCGTGAGGTTGAAGCGCAGCGACTGCTTGCTGTAGCCGCTGTTCTGGGTGAGCCCGCCGTCGTGCTTCACCGAAGCCGACGCGAAGTACGTCGTCGCCTCGCTGCCGCCGCGGAGGGACGCGGCCGTCTCGTACGACAGATAGTGGTTGCCGAACAGCTGGTCCTGCGGATCCACGCAGCCCGCGTAGTCCTGCTGCGTCAGCGTCACGCCGAACGAGGCCGCCACGGGCACCGCCTCGGCGAAGGTGAAGCAGCGCAGCTCGTACTTCTTCGCGAGCGCCTGCGTGCCGAGGCGCTGCACCACGTTGAGCGACGGCCTGCCGGTCTGGCCGCGCTTGGTGGTGATGACCACGACACCGTTGGCGCCGCGCGACCCGTAGATCGCGCCGGCCGAGGGTCCCTTGAGGATTTCGACGGTCTCGATGTCCTCGGGATTCAGGTCGGCGACGCGGTTGACCATCTGGTCCTGGGAGGCCGTGATGCCGCCGCCAGCACCGGTGATCGAGTTCAGGCCGGTCTGGATGGAGCTGTTGTTGACGATCACGCCATCCACGACGTAGAGCGGCTGGTAGGCGCCGTTGACCGTGTTGCTGCCACGGATCTGCACCTGCACGCCACCGCCCGGCGCGCCACTGTTCTGCGTGATCACGGCGCCGGGCACCTTGCCCTGCAGCGCGTTCTCCACCGTGGGCTGCGGCACGCGGTTCACTTCCGCGCTCGTCACGACCGTCACCGCGTTCGCGGCATTCTGGGTGGAGACGGTCGTCGCCTGACCGGTGATGACCTGCGCCTCGAGCTGGAGCACGTCCCTCTCCAGCTTGAAGTCCACGACGTCCTGCGTCGCCGAAACGATGGCCTGTTCCCGACGGTAGCCGATGCGTCGCGCGGTCACGACCTGGCTACCCTGCGGCACGTTGATGAGCGTGAATCGACCATCGTCGGCGGTGTACGTGCCGATGGTGGTGCCCTGCACCTTTACGTTCACGCCCTGCACCGGCTCGCCGGTGGCAGCCGTGACGCGACCGGTGATGCGGCGTTGAGCGGACGCCTCCGCACTGACGAGTACGGTCAGCAGGAGCGTCAAAACGAATAGTCCGAGCTTCCTCACATCGCCTCCAAGAACGATATGGGTGGGAGTCCGGGCGAGGGATGGCCCGGACTTATGCGTGCTTCACCCCCCGACCGCCGAATTCGCCACAAATTCGTCACACTTTTTTTGTGGCAGGACGCAGAATCGGGGGGTGGACCGCTCGGAAACAGTGACGAATCGTTGGGCAATGCGGAAGAGGGGCGCCTGCGGGCGCCCCTCTTGGACAATTTGACCGATTGCCGATTCAGCTCTTCGCCCGCACCGCCTCCACGTTGATCTCGATCTTCACCTCATCACCGAGCATCGCTCCACCACCCTCGGCGGCACGGTTCCACTTCACGCCGTAGTCGGTGCGAGTCACCGTGGTCGTGGCCTCGAAGCCCACGCGATCGCCCTGCGCCGATTTCATGATCCCCGAGAACTTCCCGTCGAGCACCACGGGCTTCGTCACGCCGCG
>JBJMNM010000799.1:0-5543 GCA_045804305.1 Gemmatimonadaceae bacterium
CTTCCTGCGGCGTGCGGACCAGCAGTCGTGGAGCACGTGGGTGGGCTTCTTCGACCGGAACGAGCGGAAGTACTACAAGCGGTTCCAATTGAACAACAACTGGTGGCAGTACTGGACCGCGGCCGGCCTGCCGCTGGAGGCCGCATACAACACGAACGTCCACATCACGTTCCTGAACAACTGGGGTTGGCACATGGGCGGCACGCTTGGCCAGCTCGGCACCACCTACGACGACCGCGCCGCGCGCGGCGGGCCCGCCATCCGACAGAGCAGCTACATCGCCCCGTGGCTCTTCATCAATGGCAACGACCGCCGCACGCTCGTGCCGAACCTGTCGGTCAACTTCTTTCGCGGGGAAGGCGGACGCAATTCGTCGTGGAACGTGAGCCCGGGCTTCGACTACAAGGCCCTCGGCCGATTCAGCTCGTCGCTCTCGTTCAACTGGTCGCACAACGTCACCGACAACCAGTGGTACGGCCTGTACACCGATGCGCTGGAAAGCTCGCACTACACCTTCGCGCATCTCGATCAGACCACGACCTCGGCCACCGTCAGGCTCAACTACACCTTCTCGCCGAGCGTGACGCTCCAGGGATATCTGCAACCCTTCGTGTCGAAGGGGAGCTACAGCAACGTGCGCCAGCTCTCGGCCACGCCGAGGGCGGCCGCGTACGACGACCGGTACGCACCGTACGACAATCCCGCCGTCACCACCGACCCGGGCGGGTTCAACTACAAGCAGCTCCAGTCGAACCTCGTGTTCCGCTGGGAGTACTCGCCAGGCTCATCGCTCTTCGTCGTCTGGAACCAGGGACGCCAGGGGTTCGACTCCAACCCGGGCACCGAGAATTTCCAGGGCGACGTGCGCGACCTGCTCCGCCTCCACCCGGCGAACACATTCCTCGTGAAGATGTCCTATTGGCTGAACCGGTGACCGCGCTGGGGCCGGCCGGGTTGTGCCTGATGTCCCCTTCCAGGCATCGAGCCCCATGCGCGTTCTCATCCTGCTGCCCTTCGCCGTCATCCTGATCCTGTTGGCGGCGGTGACGATCGAGCCGGGTGTCGCAACCGCGGCGCCCCGCGCCGAGAGCGCCGCCACAGTCGAAGTCGGGCGAATCCGCGCCCACTTCGACAGCGTGCTCACCGAGCTCGCCGCGCGGGACGTCGCTGCGCTGACGACTGGCCAGCGTGCCGAGCGCTCTCGCCTCATCCACACATTGTACATCTACAAGGCTCGCGGCGTCTTTCCGCACAACTACGACTTTCCCGAGCGACCCACTCCATACTTCATGGACCGGAAAACGGGCACGCTGTGCGCCGTGGCGCACCTGCTGGCGTCGACGGGACGACGAGACATCGTCGATCGTGTCGCGCGCGCCGACAACAACGTGTGGGTCGCCCAACTCGCCACGGATACGGCGTTCACCCAATGGTTGTCGGCGCACGGGCTCACGCTCGGCGAGGCCGCGCGTATCCAGATGCCCTACATGGCGCCGGTAACTCCGGCCGAGCGGGCGCGAAACGTCGCGTTCCTCACGGCTGCGCCGGTCGCGCTCGGCGGATCGGTGATCGCGAGCCTCTGGAACGCGACTGCCAACGCCGATGGACATCGCCGCGTCGCGAACGTGCTCGGTCTCGGCTCGGGAGCCCTGGCGATCGGCATGGGAGCGACGCTGATCGGCAATCCCGACGTGCCGCGCAGCATCGGAGTCGCAAGCGTGGCACTCGGCGGCGTCAGCATGGCGCTCGCCGCGCGCGCCTTTCACCATCACAGCGTGACAGTTGCGCTGGAGCGTGAGGCCGAACAGCGACGCGCCAGAGTAGAGACCTCGCTCGCGCCGATCGTGCCGTCCGGAAGCGCCGGCGCCGGACTCTCGGTGTCGCTCCGGTTCTGACGGCGCGCCGGTTCCTACTGAGCTGGTGTCTGCTTGAAGAACTGATCGAGGAAGAGATACCGTGGCCGGGGCTCCGCTTCCGCGCGCGTCGAGACGTCGATGCGCATGCGCATCGCGCGACCGTCGGGACCAACGGTGCCGACCGGCCAGCTCGGCAGCCCCGGACCGTTGGGCTGCCCCGTCTTCACGAAATTCGCGAAGTAGCTCTGCATCGTCTCGGAGACCCTGAAGTCGTCCGGCGTCCAGGCGAACACCTTGTTCGTCGGCAGATTGCCCATCGCGTACTCGATCTCCGCCGAGTGCACCGCGCCGCGCGGCGTCGATGAGCCAGGGGCCGGGCTGATCGCCGGTGGTCGCGGGCGGCTGAAGAGATAGCGATAGACCGGCTTGCCGCTCGTCCGGCCGTGCTCTTCGAGCCATTTCCAGGTGGAGTACGCGATGAATCGATCGCTCGCGAGGTCGGTGGCGGCCTGTAACGCCTCCTCCGCGTTCGACGCCGGATACACGCGCGCCGCCTGCCCGGCCTGCGCGCCGAATGTGGTGCTCAACAACCTGGCCACGTTGTCCGGCGTCGGAGTCTCCTGCAGCACACCGCGCGGACCGGACTCCTCGGAGTTCCATCCCGCCAGCAGCGGGACGTGCGCCTGCGCTCCCGCGGCGTAGATGTCTCCCGGCGACTGCGGCAGGAAGTATCCGTCCACGTTCGGCCCGAACCCGACCATGTTGGGCCTGGATGACGCATCGAGGAGCTCGATCGCGGACAGGGCGCGCAGCGCCGCCAGCGAGCTCGCTCCAATCGCCGCGCCGAACTTCACGCCGTTCTGCTCCGACTCGGCCAGCGTCGGCGTGCCACGCCGCGCCGAGAGCAGCGAGCCGCTCTCACCGATCGCGCCGGCGAACAGGTCCTTCGCCAGCGGCGACGCCATCTGCGCGCTCACGGCGTACGAACCTGCCGACTCACCGGCGATCGTCACTCGCTTCGGATCGCCGCCGAACCGGGCGATGTTCGCGCGCACCCATCGCAGCGCCGCCGTCTGATCCATCAGCGCGTAATTGCCCGACGCATGCTGCGCCGACTCGCCCGTCAGCTCGGGATGGGCGAAGAATCCGAACACCCCGAGGCGATAGCTCGTCGTGACCACGACGATGTCGCGACGCGCCATGCTCTCGCCGTCGTAGCGAAACTCCGAGCCGTCGCCGGCACGGAACCCGCCGCCGAAGAAGTACACGAGCACCGGCAGCCCCTCGCTCGGCGCCGTCGCCGGCGTCCAGACGTTGAGGTAGAGGCAGTCCTCGCTCACGCCGTCGTTGCGGAAGACCATGTCCGAGAAGATCCGGCCCTGCATGCACTGCGCGGCGAATCGGTCGGCGCTGCGCACGCCGTCCCAGTTGCGCACCGGTTGCGGCGGCTTCCAGCGTAGGGCGCGCGTGGGCGGCGCGGCGAACGGAATGCCCCTGAAGGTGCGCACCCCACTCGGTAGCGTGGCGCCGGCGAGGACGCCGTTCGCGGTCGTCACCCGAGGGCTGGTCGGACTCGTTGGCACCTGCGCGCCGGCCACCGCCACTGACAACGTGATCGCCGCGAGCAACTGGAAGCGGGCCATCGTGAGCATCTGTCCCCTCTTCACTGGTGTGACATGACGCAGGATCAGACGCCCGCGCTGACCGACGCACGCAGGGCGGCGAACGTCGCCGCCCCTGACTACTCGCGCATGAAGTGACAGGTATAGCCGCCGGGATTCTTCCGCAAGTAATCCTGGTGATACTTCTCGGCGCTGTACCAGGTCGACGCCGGCTCGATCGACGTCGTGATCGGCCGCTTCCACTTTCCTGACGCCTCCACGCGGGCCTTCACCCGCTCCGCCGTCTCCCGCTGCTCGGGCGACTGCGGGAAGATCGCCGAGCGGTACTGCGTCCCGATGTCGTTGCCCTGCCGATTGAGCGTCGTCGGATCGTGGAGCTTGAAGAACCACTGCTCCAGCAGATCCTCGTAGCTCAGCACGTTCGGATCGAACGTGACGCGAATCGCTTCGGCGTGCCCGGACTTGCTGTCGTGCGTATCGTGATAGGTGGGATTCTCCAACCACCCACCGGTGTAGCCGACATCGGTCTCGAGCACACCCGGCACGTCGCGCAGAATCTCTTCCACGCCCCAGAAGCAGCCCCCGGCGAGCACCGCAACCTCGGTCTGCTTCTCCGTCGCGACGGCCGAGCTCGTCGCACTGTTCCGCTCACTCATGGCGGTCCTCCTCCCGGTTCGAATTACCCGACGGCGCGTCCCTCGCGGCCGCGCGATCTCGGGTCATATAGACGCAATCCTCGCGCGCACGGCAAGGTTTCCTGTCATGACCAAGTGGCCCCGTTGGACCATCGTCCTGCTGCCGATCGCATCGGCAGCATGCACTCCACCGGGAGGCGGCCGCCTCGCTGCGGCACACGATGCCGCGCCACAGGACTCGTCGTTCACCGATCCACGCTGTGCCGACATTCGCGGCTACCAGGCGGATGCGATGGAGCCGTTTCTCACGAGAGATGGCCGATACCTCTTCTTCAACTCGTCGAACGCGCCCGGCGTCGACACGGACATCCATTACGCCCGTGTGGTCGATGAGCTGACGTTCGACTACGTCGGGCCGTTGCGCGGAGCCAACAGCGGAGTGCTCGATGGTGTGCCGACGCTCACCGCGAGTGGCGACCTCTACTTCGTCTCCATACGCAGCTACGACACCACGGCGTCCACGGTGTATCGCGCCCGGTTCATCGATGGCGTGGTCGACCAGGTGCGCCTCGTGCCGGGCCTGCCGCGGGAGCGAACCGTCGTGATCTTCGACGTCGAGGTGAGCCCCGACGGCCGCACGCTGTACTACGCGCGCGGAATCTTCACTGGCGGGCCAGTCCCCAGGGCTGCGGACCTGCAGGTTGCCCGCAGGGTCGGCGACGGGTTCGAGTTGTCGCGCGAGCAGACGGCGTTGCTGGCGCATGTGAACACCGCAGATGCGCTCGAGTATGCGGCAAGCATCTCCGCTGACGAGCGCGAGCTTTATTTCACGCGGTTGTACGGTACGTCACCGGCAATCTACCGGTCGGTGCGCGCGAGCCGCGTCGCGGCATGGGGACCACCGGCACGTATCGCTGCGATCCATGGCTTCGTCGAAGCGCCCACGCTCTCCGCCGACGGGCAGCGCCTCTATTACCACCAGCGTGTCAACGGCCGCTTCGTGATCTGCCGGGTGCGGCGACGCTAGGAATCGACAACTGCATGGGGGAATGGGCGAAAACGATGGAACGGCGGATCAAACCAAGGCGCAGTCGTATCCGCCGTTCCGCTCGTTCCGCCGTTTCCGTGCATCCGTTGTCGATATCGTTGTCGTTGTCGTTGTCTTCCGCTCTGTGCCCTCTGTGCCCTCTGTGGTAGAAATGCTCTTGAACAGCGATTGAACCACAGAGAACGCGGAGGACACAGAGACACAACAAGCAAGGAACACCGCGCGACGCCGCATCCCGTAAGACCACAAGAGCTCTTCCCGGAACTCCGGAGCCGACTCGCGCCCCGAGCCTAAGCAGCCCGACGCAGCACCGCCGGCCGGATCGCGGCGCGCTCGGATGCGAGCCACCAGCGGCCGCACGCGACGAACGCCAGGAAGATGC
>JBJMNM010000800.1:0-2448 GCA_045804305.1 Gemmatimonadaceae bacterium
CAAGGCAGCACGTCATCCGGTGCGGCACGTGGCAAAGCCGGTCGCGAAGGAGTCGATGGACATGGGCACCGCGCCGGTCGTTGCGGTCGCATCGGAGTCGACCACGCCGGAGCCGATCGCTGCCGCTCCCGCCCCGGAGCCGACGTCCGCCATCGTGCCATCCTCGCAGCCGTCGAGTGAGCACATCGGCTCGGGCTCCGAGGGCATCGGTGATCGTGGTCGTGGCGGGGGGCTGGGCGGGTTGCTGGGTGGGATCATCGGAAGCGTCATCCTTCGCGGCGGTCACGGCGGCATCGACAAGTGCGATCCCCGCACCGATGGCCGGCGTCCGCCGGTGATCGGCGGTACCTACGACACCGATGGTCGGGCGCGGTCGGGCGCCACGGACCGTCCCGATTTCGGCATGCCGCTGCCCACGGGCACTATCTTCTCCACCGGCCGCCATAGATAGCCGCAGGCGCGCGGCTGTCGAAGACGTCGGCGATGGCGCCCAGGGCGGCAACCCTCGGGCGCCTTTGCTTGTGCCTGCATCACGACAGCGGGATATTGAGCCCGACAGCCCCAGCTTCTCCCTCCCGTCCGGAGCTCACGTGTCACGTCCCGTATCTACGCGGCCGCACATGCTCGTCGCCGCCATCCTGGCGTTCACCTTTGGCGGGATGGCGCGCCCCGCCGCGGCACAGTCTCGCAAGATGACCATCGAGGACGTGCTCGCGCTGCGCAATGTGAACGACGCGCAGATCTCCCCCGACGGGCAGTGGATCGCGTACACTGTGACGCGTGCGGACATGGAGCAGAACGCGAGCGACGCGGATCTTTGGCTGGTGTCTGCCAAAGGCGGTGCGCCCATCAGGCTCACGACCAACAAGAAGAACGACACCTCTCCGCGGTGGTCGCCCGATGGCCGGCAGCTCGCGTTCATCTCGGCCCGCGAGGAGAAGCCGCAACTGTATCTGATCTCGCCCTTCGGCGGCGAGCCGGAGCGGATCACCGAGAACAAGGGCGGTGTCCGGCAGATCACCTGGTCGCCGGACGGCAAGTCCATCGCCTACGTGGCCGATCCCGAGCCGACACCCGATGAGGAGAAGCGGATCAAGGAGAAGGACGACGCGATCGTCATCGACACCAACTACAAGTTCACGCGCCTCTGGGTCCTCGATCTCGCCACGCGCAAGCCGCGCCTCGTCGCGCTCGGCGATGGGACTGCCTCGGATCCGCAGTGGTCGCCCGACGGGAAGCAGATCGCCTACGTCACCAACCCGACGCCGAAGGCCGACGACAACTCGCTGAGCGACATCTGGATCGTCGCCGCCGCGGGGGGAACGCCGCGCAAGCTCGTGGAGAATCCGGGACCGGATCAGTCGCCGCGCTGGTCGCCCGACGGCTCGCAGATCGCGTACGTCACGAGCCCGCGCTTCGACGTCCGCCAATCGCAGCTCGCCGTCATCCCCGCCGCCGGAGGAGCGTCGCGCGTTGTCGCGACGCCATTCGTGTATCAGCCGAGCGCGCCGGCCTGGTCGCCCGATGGACGCACGCTGTACTTCGGCGCGTCGGTGCGCACCACGACCCAGCTCTTCGCGGTGCCGGCGGCTGGAGGCACACCGCGCGCGTTGAGCGACGTGCACGGCACCATCGCCGGCGGCACGCTCTCGCGCGACGGCAGCACCGTGGCGTACACGCAGAGCGACCTGCAGCACCCGGCCGACGTCTACGTCGCGCGCGTTGGTGCCACGCTGCTCGATGCGAAGAAGCTCACCGACCACAACCCACAGGTGGCCTCCCTCGCGCTGGGCCGCGGCGAAGTCGTGAAGTGGAAGAGCACCGATGGGATGGAGATCGAGGGCGTGTTGATCCTGCCCGTTGGCTACCGAGCCGGCGCTCGTTATCCGCTCGTGGCGGAGATTCATGGTGGTCCGGCCGGAGCATGGACGGAATCGTTTCCGGGAAGCTGGGCCAATGCCGGACACGTGCTCGCGGGACAGGGCTTTGCCGTGCTGTATCCGAATCCGCGTGGGTCGTCGGCGTACGGCGAGCCGTTTCTGCGCGCGAACATCAAGGACTGGGGCACGGGCGACTATCGCGACATCCAGTCGGGAATCGATGCGCTCATCGCGCGCGGCATCGCCGACTCCACACGTCTCGCGCAGAGCGGCTGGAGCTACGGCGGCTACATGACCGCCTGGACGCTCACGCAGACGAACCGCTTCAAGGCACTGGTCGTGGGCGCGGGCCTCACCGACATGTTCTCGATGTACTCCACCAACGACATCCCGCGCGCGATCGATGGCTACTTCGGCGCCGAGCCGTGGAACGACACGACGGAGTATCGCAAGCGCTCGGCGATGACGTTCATCAAGAACGCGCGCACGCCGACGCTGATCCTTCACGGGCAGGCCGACCAACGCGTGCCGATCGGACAGTCGCAGGAGCTGTATGTCGGTCTGCGAA
>JBJMNM010000801.1:0-6816 GCA_045804305.1 Gemmatimonadaceae bacterium
GAATTCCGCTGCATCTTCTGCGGATACTGCCAGGAAGTTTGTCCCGAAGAGGCAATTCACGTCGGGCGCCACTACGAAAATTCAGAGTATAGCCGAGCGGGATTTGTGTATGACCTGGAGCGCCTGACTGCGCAAACGCATCCCGTGAGCGAGCTGTGGGATCCGATGGACCCGAAGGGGGAGTGAGATGACCCACAACGAGCTCCCGCTCTTCTACGTCTTTCACTTCTACTTTTTCGGGATCGTCGCGATCGCCTCGGCGCTTGCGTTCGTCACTCGCAAGAGTCCCGTCGCGGCGGCGCTCTGGCTCGTGACCACCATGTTCAGCCTCGCGGCGATGTACGTGCTGCTCGACGCGCAGTTCATCGGCGTGATACAGGTGCTCGTGTACGCCGGGGCGATCATGGTCGTGTTCCTGTTCGTGATCATGCTGCTCAACCTCGGACATCCCTCCGAGCTCGCCGATGCGCGCGGCCTGGGCTGGAAGCTGTCGGCCGGGCTGGTCGGGCTCGCGCTGCTGGCGCAGGTGTTCGCGCTCACGCGGGTGCGCCTGCCCGAGGCGCTCACGCTGCGGGAGAACGCGATTGCCGACCTGGTCACGCGCGACGGCGCCATCGCTCCGCTCGCCGGTCCATTGTTCAAGGAGTACCTGCTGGCCTTCGAGGTGACGAGCGTCCTGCTGCTCGCCGCAGTCGTCGGCGCCGTCGTGCTCGGCAAGCGCAAGGAGCGTGAGCGTGCTCTCTGAGGCCCTGTTCTTCAGCGCGGTGTTGTTCACGATCGGCGTGGTGGGCGTGCTCACCCGCCGGAACGCGATCATCATCTTCATGTGCGTCGAGCTGATGCTCAACGCGGTGAACCTGACCTTCGTCGCCTTCGCGCAGGTCTACGGCGTGGCGGGCCAGGTCTTCGTCTTCTTCGTGATGACGGTGGCGGCCGCCGAGGCGGCCGTGGGATTGGCGATCATCATCGCCCTGTTCCGCCACCGCCAGACGGTCAACCTGTCGAACATCAATCTCCTCAAGGGCTGATGCTTCTCCAGCATGCAGCAGCGGCGGTCGAGGCGGGCGGTCATCCGCTGAGCGGCACGGTCGCGGAGTATCTCTGGCTTCTGCCTCTCCTTCCGCTCCTCGGTTTCGTGCTCAACGGGATGCTCTCGTTGTTCAGCGCGTACCACGCGGGCCCGAGGGATCCGAGCGCGGATCACGGCGATGCGCATGGGGCGGCACACACGGCCGCGGCGCACGCGCATGACGAGAGCGGCGGCGGCGCTCACGGCGACGACCATCACGCCGTCAAGCGGCATCGGTTCGCGATGTTGACGAGCCTCATCGGGCCCGGCGTGCTGCTGGCGTCGTTCGGCCTGGCAGTCGCGATCTTCCTGGCGATGCGGGCTGCAGGTGGCGCGGCGCTGCACGCGCCGTTCATCCAGACCTACTTCGCCTGGATGCCGGTGGGCGACCTTCAGGTGAACGCCGCCTACCAGCTCGACCAGCTTTCCATGGTGATGGTCCTGATCATCACCGGCGTGGGCGCGCTGATCCATCTCTTCAGTGTCGGCTACATGCAGGACGATCCGGGGTACCCGCGCTACTTCGCGTACCTCAATCTGTTCGTCTTCTTCATGCTGGTGCTGGTGCTGGGCGCCAACTATCCCGTGTTGTTCGTCGGCTGGGAGGGTGTGGGCCTCTGCTCCTATCTGCTGATCGGCTTCTGGTTCAGCGAGAAGGCGAACGCGGACGCCGGCAAGAAGGCGTTCATCGTGAACCGCGTCGGCGACTTCGGGCTGCTGATCGCGATGTTCATGCTCTTCGCGAACCTCGGCACCCTGGACTTCACCGGCATTGCCGCGGCGGCGCCGTCGCAGCTGGCGTTCGGGGGCACGGTCGTCACGGTCATCTGTCTCTTCATGTTCCTCGGCTGCGCCGGCAAGAGCGCACAGATTCCGCTCTACGTCTGGCTGCCCGACGCCATGGCCGGCCCCACGCCCGTCTCGGCGCTGATCCATGCGGCCACGATGGTCACGGCCGGGGTGTACCTCATCGCGCGGAGCAACTTCCTCTTCTCCCTCGCGCCGGCGGCCGGCCTCACGGTCGTGTTCATCGGTGCGCTCACGGCCATCTTCGCGGCGACCATCGGCCTCAAGCAGTGGGACATCAAGAAGGTGCTCGCGTACTCGACCGTCTCGCAGCTCGGCTACATGTTCGTGGGCGTGGGATCGGGCGCCTACGTGGCCGGTGTGTTCCACCTGATGACGCACGCCTTCTTCAAGGGGCTGCTCTTCCTCGGGTCGGGCTCGGTGATCTACGTCATGCACCAGGCGTACCATCACACCGGCAGCCACGACGACGCGCAGGACATGCGCAACATGGGCGGGCTCAGGAAATACATGCCCACTACCTGGCTGCTGATGTGGGCGGCCACGCTGGCGATCTCGGGGATCCCGCCCTTCGCCGGATTCTTCTCCAAGGACGAGATCCTCGGCGGCGTGTTCCTCCGCGCGCAGGGCTCCACGCTGGCCGACGCGCACTGGCTCGGCATTCCCGGCAACGTGGTGCTGTTCGCCTGCTACGCGCTCGGCCTCGCGGCGGCGTTCCTCACCGCGGTCTACATGACGCGCATGATGCTCTACACCTTCCACGGTCCGAACCGCACCGGCGAGAAGGAGCGCGACTACTTCAGCGAGGCGCCGTGGATCATGACGGGGCCGCTGGTGATCCTCGGCGTCCTGAGCGTGTTCGGCGGATGGTTCAACCTGCCCGCGCTCTTCAGCTTCGCCGGTCCGGTGGGACTCCTCGAGCACTGGCTCGAGCCGGTCGTCGGAGAGGGTGCGCTCGTCGTGACGAAGGGCGCGCTTCCCGAGGCGACGCAGAACACGGAGCTCGCGCTGATCGGCGCCGCGGTGGCCATCGCGGTCGCCGGCATCGTCCTCGCCATCGTGCGCCTCAAGCCGGAGCGGCTCGTGCCCAAGGCCCAGTCCCCCGAAGAGCACGGCATCGAGAAGGTGCTCGCCAACAAGTACTACGTGGACGAAGCCTACGATTCAGCCATCGTGCAGCCGGTCGTTTCCACCTCGCGCGGCCTGCTCTGGCGCGGCATCGACGTCGGGCTGATCGACGGGCTCACGCGTCTGTTCGTGCAGAGCAAGGACGACGACGCCGCGCCCGGCAGTAGCGTGCAGATGGGCGGCCTCCTGACGCGCACCGTTGGATTGGCCGGCTCGTGGCTCCAGTCGGGGCAGGTCGGCACCTATGCCTGGGTGCTTGTCGTGGGTGTGTTGTTCGTGCTCGGCGCCTTCACCTTCCGCTAACGAGATGCGCGAGTTCTTGCTTTCGGTCGGCTTCGACCGCTGGATCCTGCCGGCGCTGCTCGCCATTCCGCTGGTCGGCGCCGCGCTCGTGCTCCTCGTGGGAAAGCGCGAGCCCGAGGGTACCGACGAAGTCGGATCGGGTGCCGCGACACGCGCGAACGCCGTGGCCACGCTGTTCTTCGCCATCGAGTTCGTTCTCTCGCTCGGCCTCTGGTGGTCGTTCGATCCGGGCGTGCCCGGTTGGCAGCAGCGAGTCAACCTCGCGTGGATCCCATCGTGGGGCGCGCGCTTCGACGTGGGCCTCGACGGCATCGCGCTGATGATGGTGCTGCTCACCACGTTCATCATGCTCCTCGCCTCGATCGGGAGCTGGAGCTCCATCCGGCGGAAGACCGCCGCGTACTACTCGCTGCTGCTGATCCTCACCACGGGCATGCTCGGCGTGTTCATGTCGCTCGACCTCTTCCTCTTCTACGCGATGTGGGAGGTCATGCTCGTCCCGATGTACTTCATCATCGGGATCTGGGGCGGCCAGCGGCGCATCTACGCCACGCTCAAGTTCTTCATCTATACGATGATCGGGTCGCTGCTCATGCTGGTGGCGATCATCTACCTCGGACTCGCCGCGGCGGGCCCGGGCAGCGGCATCCCGAACTTCTCGTATGACGCGATCATGGCGACGGCGCGCATCTCGCCGCACGCCGCGTACTGGCTCTTTGGCGCCTTCTTCCTCGCCTTCGCGGTGAAGGTGCCGATGTTCCCCTTCCACACCTGGCTGCCGGACGCCCACGTGGAAGCGCCGACCGCCGGCTCCGTGGTGCTGGCGGCCATCATGCTCAAGCTGGGGACCTTCGGGTTCATCCGCCTGGCCGTGCCGCTCTTTCCCGGCGCGGCGATGGATCCGACGGTGCGCATGATCATCCTCGTGCTGGCGGTGATCGGCATCGTGTACGGCGCGCTTGTCTCGCTCGTCCAGCCCGACTTCAAGAAGCTCGTGGCGTACAGCTCCGTCAGCCACCTTGGCTTCGTGATGCTCGGCATCTTCGCGTTGACCGTGCAGAGCGTGCAGGGCGCGCTGATGGTGATGATCAGTCACGGCATCTCCACCGGCGCCCTCTTCTTCCTGATCGGCATGATCTACGAGCGCCGCCACACGCGCCTGATCGAGGACTACGGCGGCATCGCCCGGGTCGTCCCGATGTTCGCCGCGGCGCTCACGCTCGTGTCGTTCAGCTCCATCGGCGTACCGGGCACCAACGGATTCGTTGGTGAGTTCCTCGTGCTGCTTGGCTCCTTCCGCACCTTCCCGGTGCTGGCCGTCGTCGCGGCCACGAGCGTGATCATCGCCGCGGCCTATCTGCTCTGGGCCATCCAGCGCATCCTCTTCAATTCGCTCGACAAGTCCGAGAACGAGCACGTGTCCGACCTGAACCGCCGCGAGTTCCTGTTGCTCGCGCCGCTGCTCGCCGGCATCGTGTGGCTGGGGGTCTATCCCGCGCCCGTGCTGCGCCGCATGCAGCCGGCGGCCGAGCAGTTCGTCCGCATCGTGGAGACCCGCGCCGCCATGACCACCGCCTCCGTCGACCAGCGCGGAGGGCGCCGCTGATGCACTACTACAACCTGGCGATCCCGTCGCACCTCACGGCCGCCCTGCTGCCCGACCTCATCCTCATGGGCGGGGCCATGTTGCTCCTGCTGGTGGCCGTGTGGCGGCGCGAGTCGGCCTCGCACCAGCGCCTCGTGGGCGTTCTCTCCATCGTGCTGTGCATCGCGACCTTGGGTGCGGTAACAGGAATGCTCTTCGGGCATACCTCGGCCGGCGATGGCCCGATCGCGGTGGACAACTTCCGGTGGATGATGGACTTCATCATCCTGATCGGCGCGATCGCGGCGGTCGCGCTCGGCATCGACGACAACGACCGCTCCGGCACCACGACGGCCGAGACCCACGTCCTGATCCTGCTCGCGGCCTCCGGCATGATGCTGCTGGCGGCGGCGCGCGATCTGATGATCGTGTTCCTCGGGATCGAGCTGATGTCGGTGTCGGTGTACGCGCTGGCGGGACTCAACCGCCGGAGCGCCCGTTCGGCCGAGGGCGCGCTCAAGTACTTCCTGCTCGGCGCCTTCTCCACGGCCTTCCTGCTCTACGGCATCGCGCTCGTGTATGGCGCCACCGGCACGACTGGCCTGCACGAGATCCGCGTGCGCGTGCTGGAGCAGGGACTCGCGACGAGTCCGATCCTGCTGCTTGGCATCGCGATGCTGCTCGTGGGCTTCGGGTTCAAGGTGGCCACGGTGCCCTTCCATATGTGGGCGCCCGACGTGTACGACGGCTCGCCGAACCCGATCACGGCGTTCATGGCGGCGAGCGTGAAGGCGGCGGCGTTCGCCGCGTTCCTTCGCGTGTGGCTCGAGGCGTTCGCCGGCGAGTACGGTGTCTGGCATCGCGCGGTCGTCGGCCTCGCGATCGCGACGATGGTGATCGGCAACGCGATCGGCCTCCAGCAGCGCAACCTGAAGCGCATGCTCGCGTACTCCTCCATCGCGCACGCCGGCTTCATCCTCGTTGCCATCGCCGCCGCTACGCCGCAGGGCGCGTCGGCGATGCTCTTCTACCTGCTTGCCTACACGCTGGCCGTCTTCGGCGCGTTCGCGGTGCTCATCGTCCTCTCACGAGGCGATGCGCCCGTCACCACGGACGACATGAGCGGCCTCTGGACCGTGCGCCCGGGCCTCGCCGTGGCCATGACGATCTTCATGATGGCGCTGCTCGGCTTCCCGGTCGTCGGCGGCGCCGGCTTCCTCGCCAAGTGGTACGTCCTCAAGGCCGCGCTCCAGTCGCCGGTTCCGCAGGTCACGCTGTCGGTGGTGCTCGTCCTCACGACCGTGATCTCGGCGGGCTATTATCTGTACGTGGTGATGGTGATGTTCATGCGACCCCGCCCGGTGGAGGCGCCCGCGGTGCCGCGGACGCCGGCGTGGACCGGCTTCGTCATGCTGGCGTGCGCGGCGGCCATTCTCATCCTCGGCATCTTCCCGGATTACACGGTTCGCTATGCGGCGGTCGGCCTTCCCACGCTGACGACGCCGAGCGACGTTGCGACCCCGGCTCTTCCGCCACCGCCGCGCGCGGCGTTGCTCCGGTAGCTCAACGTGCGGGGCCGCTCCAGCGGCCCCGCCGTCTTTGATCACGACTCATGGCCATCGCACCAGGCATCTTTCGGCTGAACGACATCCGCGGCATCGTCGGTGAGGACCTCACCGCGGAGGCGGCGCGCGCGCTCGGCGGCGGATACGCCGCCCTCATGCGCGAGCGCGGCGTGGCGGGAGACGTCGCCGTGGGACGCGATAACCGGCCCAGCGGCGACGCGCTGCGCGACGCGCTGGTGGCGGGTCTCACGGAAGCCGGTGTGAACGTCGTGGATATCGGCGTCGTACCCACACCGTTGCTCTACTGGAGCCTGCATCACCTACCCGTCGTGGGCGGCATCCAGATCACCGGCTCGCAC
>JBJMNM010000802.1:0-3744 GCA_045804305.1 Gemmatimonadaceae bacterium
ACGGTGCCGTGCTCGACTATCGGGCCACGACCGAGAAGGTGCACGCGGTGAACGGCCTCGTAGTCGCGGCGACCGATCTCATGAGCCTCGTGCTGCTCACGCCGCCAGGCGAATGGGGCGCGGATGTCGCAGTCGGCAACTCGCAGCGGTTCGGCGTCCCCCTCGGCTACGGCGGACCGCACGCGGCGTTCTTCGCCACGAAGGACGAGTTCAAGCGGATGCTGCCCGGGCGGATCATCGGCGTGAGCCGCGATGCGGCGGGCCGGCCGGCGCTGCGGATGGCCCTGCAGACGCGGGAGCAGCACATCCGTCGCGAGAAGGCGACCAGCAACGTGTGCACGGCGCAGGTGCTGCTCGCGGTGATGGCGAGCATGTACGCGGTGTGGCATGGTCCGGAGGGATTGACCGCCATCGCCAAGCGGATTCACCGCAACGCCGTGATCCTCGCCGCCGGCCTCGAGCAGCTCGAGTTCACCGTGGCCAACGACGTGTACTTCGACACGCTGTGCGTCGAGCTCACCGATGAGCTCACCCAGGACGCGCTCATCGCCGCGGCCGAGTATCGAGGGATCAATCTGCGTCGCGACGGCGCCGACCGGGTGATCATCGCGCTCGACGAGACTGTGACGGAGGATGACCTGCAGGAGCTGTTGAGCCTCTTTGGCAATCCGGCGCCGGAGACGAGCGGGCTGGCCGCGGAGCTCGACGACCGGTTCGACGAGCGCTTCGCGCGCACGAGCGCGTTCCTGACGCATCCGGTGTTCAACACGCACCACTCCGAGACGGAGATGCTGCGCTACATGCGCATGCTCGAGTCACGCGACCTCTCGCTCACGCACTCGATGATCCCGCTCGGCAGCTGCACGATGAAGCTCAACGCGACCGCGGAGATGATCCCGGTCACGTGGCCGGAGCTCGGAAAGATTCATCCATTCGCGCCGCTCGAGCAGGCGCAGGGCTACCAGGAGCTGTTCCGGAACCTCGAGGGGGCGCTGGCGGAGATAACCGGATTCGCCGCCGTATCGCTCCAGCCCAACGCCGGCTCGCAGGGCGAGTACGCCGGGCTGCTCACGATCGCGGCGTATCACAGGTCGCGCGGCGACACGCATCGCACCGTCTGTCTCATCCCACAAAGCGCGCATGGGACGAATCCCGCGAGTGCCGTGATGGCGGGGATGAGCGTGGTCGTCACCAAGACGGACGCGAAGGGCAACATCGACGTCGCCGATCTGCGCGCGAAAGCCGAGGCGAACAAAGACAAGCTGGCTGCGCTGATGGTGACCTACCCGAGCACGCACGGCGTGTTCGAGGAAAGCATTCGCCTGGTGTGTGAGATCATCCACGAGCACGGGGGGCAGGTCTACATGGATGGCGCGAACATGAACGCCATGGTCGGTCTGTGCCGGCCGGGCGACATCGGCGCCGACGTCTGCCATCTCAACCTGCACAAGACCTTCTGCATCCCGCATGGCGGCGGTGGGCCCGGCATGGGCCCGATCGGCGTGGCCAAGCAGCTCGTCCCGTTCCTGCCAGGCAATCCCGTGGTGAATCCGGGAGGACCGCAGTCAGTGGGTGCCGTGAGCGCCGCGCCGTGGGGCAGTGCGAGCATCCTGCCGATCTCCATGATGTACATCGACATGATGGGCGGCGAGGGACTCGCGTACGCGACCAAGGTGGCGATCCTGAACGCCAACTACATCGCGGCGCGGCTCGATACGCACTATCCCGTGCTCTACAAGGGAGCGAACGGCCGCGTGGCGCACGAGTGCATCGTGGACCCGCGGGCGCTGAAGGGAACGGCCGGCATCGAGGTGGAGGACATCACCAAGCGGCTGATGGACTACGGCTTCCATGCGCCCACCGTCAGCTTTCCCGTCGCCGGCACGCTGATGATCGAGCCGACCGAGAGCGAGCCCAAGGCGGAGATCGACCGCTTCTGCGACGCGCTCATCGCGATCCGCGAGGAGGTGCGCGCGATCGAGCGCGGGACGGCGGATCGTGACGACAATCCGCTCAAGCACGCCCCGCACACGATGCGCGCGGTCGTGAGCGACGAGTGGACGCACACGTACGGCCGCGAGCAGGCGGCATTCCCCACGTCCTGGACGCGCGAACGGAAATTCTGGCCCACGGTCGCCCGGATCGAGAGCGCGTACGGCGACAGGCACCTGGTGTGCTCGTGTCTGCCGACGGATGCGTATGCCGAGGACAACGCGTGAACCGTAGACCGTTCACGGTAAACGGTTCACGAGCTCACCCGATCTTCTTCCCGTACGCCCCCGCATCGAGTAAGCCTGCCTTCTCCGTTTCGTCGGCGAGCTTCATCTTGATCATCCAACCGTCGCCGTACGGGCTGCTGTTCACGAGCGCGGGCTCGGCGTCGAGCCGCTTGTTGATCTCGAGAATCTCACCGCTCACGGGCGAGTAGAGCTCGGACACCGCCTTCACCGCCTCGATCGTGCCGAAGACGTCGTGCCTCTTGTACTTCGCGCCGACCTTCGGCAGCTCGACGAAGACGATGTCTCCGAGCTCTCCTTGCGCGAAGTCGGTCACCCCGATGTACACGACGCCCGGCTCGCCGGCCGGCTTGATGTACTCGTGGTCCTCGGTATACAACAGATCCTTCGGAATTTCCGACACGAGGCGCTCCGGCGGGTCAGGGAAGTATCGACGGGGCAGTCTATCCAGCCGCGGAGCGCAGTGTCAAGCGGCGCGCGGCGGCGTCAGGACACGCCCGCGGCCTCGACCGTCTCGGCGTCCTCGAGGAGGGCCGACCAGACTTCCGTGACGCGCTGATCGAGCTGCGTGAGCGTGCCCACGTTGTCGATCACGTAATCGGCGCGAGCGCGCTTCAGCTCGGCCGGCATCTGCGCGACGATCATCTCCATCGCCTCCGTCTCGCGCAGCCCGCGCTCGCGCACGAGGCGCTCGAGCCGCACGGGGCGCGGCGCATCCACGAGCACGATCCGGTCGTAGCCGGCCGTCAGGTTGCGCTCGAAGAGCAGGGGGATGTCGCAGACCACGAGCCGGTCGCCACGTTGGCGCGCCTGCTCCACCAGGACGATGCGCATCCGCTCGACCTCCGGGTGCACGATCGTGTTGAGCTGTTCCAGCTCCAGCGGCTCGCTGAAAACGATGCGGCGGAGCGCGGTCCGGTCGATCGATCCGTCGGCGGCGAGAATCGACGTCCCCCACCGCTCCACGATCGCGGAATACGCGGACGTTCCCGGCTCGACGGCGCGGCGAGCGAGCACGTCGGCGTCGATGATCGTGGCCCCACGCTCGCTCAGGAGCTGGGCCACGGTGGATTTCCCGCTGCCGATGTTGCCGGTGAGGCCGATGAGAAGCATGTCGCCAGGGTCGGGTATCATTGGTGGCCAAAGTAGGGACGCCGGGCTGACGCGGCAAGACATTTTCCGCGGTTCCGGCGCGGGAATCGCGGCTGCAGCTTCACGGGCATTCCACAAACATCTGGAGATACGACGTGGCGATTCAACAGAGGCTGGGCGCGGAGGACGGCACGGCGGCCGACGCGCGGTACGCGGCACTCGTGCAGCAGCAGCTCGCTCTGCTCGGTGAGGACCCCGATCGTGAAGGCCTGCTGAAGACGCCGGAGCGCGTGGCCAAGGCCATGACCTTCCTGACGCGCGGCTACCACGAGTCGCTCGCCTCTATCGTCGGCGACGCGATCTTCAACGAAGAACACCGGAACATGGTCATGGTGCGCGACATCGAGCTGTACTC
>JBJMNM010000803.1:0-2335 GCA_045804305.1 Gemmatimonadaceae bacterium
GAGCGCGCGCTGCGCGGCGGCGGGCGCATCGGACAGCCCGTACATGCGCGCCGCGAACTCCACGTTCTCCCGCGCCGACAGCGCGGCGTACAGCATGCTCGCATGCGACACGAGTCCCACCTGCGCGCGCGCCGCGCGTCCTCCCCGAAGCGCCACTCCGGCCACGCGACAGCTCCCCGCGGTCGGCGCGAGAAGGCCGGCGAGGAGCCGGAGCAAGGTCGTCTTTCCCGCGCCGTTGGGGCCGAACACCGCGAGGCACTCGCCGTGGCTCAGCGTGAACGATACGCCGTCCACCGCCTTCCGGGCGCCAAAGATGCGGACGAGGCGCTCGGCTTCCACGACGGGCGGCGAGCTGCGCGCGGCGTTCGTGCCGGCTGCGGGCGGGACGGGGGGCATCCGGCAAAGATACTCGCCAGCTCACATGTGAGAGAGGGCGAAACCCGTACAGGTGCGGGGTGCACACCCGGCGGGACGTCAGTAGTCTGCCAACGTATCACTCTGGATGTCCACGGTCCTCGTTTCCTTCACGAACAGCGAGCCGATGATCAGCGTGAGCACCGCGACGATCACCGGATACCAGAGGCCGGAGTAGATGTTGCCCGTCTTGGCCACGATGGCGAAGGCGATGGGCGGGAGGAAGCCGCCGAACCATCCATTGCCGATGTGATACGGCAGCGACATCGACGTGTAGCGAATCCGCGTCGGAAACATCTCCACGAGCATCGCCGCGATCGGGCCGTACACCATCGTCACGTAGATGACGAGGATCCAGAGCAGGATGGTGAGCATCGGCTTGTTCATCGCCGCCGGGTCGGCCTTCGCCGGATACTTCGCTGCGCCAAGCGCATCGGCGAGGCTCTTGTCGAACGCCGCGGCGTCGTCCTTCGCCGTCGGGCCCAGCGCGTCGTACGACGGGATCACCGTGGTTCCGACACGGACCTGCGCCGAGCGATCGCCGGGCCCCGCTTCGTTCGCGTACGGCACGCCCTTCCGCACGAGCGCCGACTTCGCCACGTCGCACGGTGAAGTGAACCTGGATGTGCCCACCGGATTGAACTGCACCGAGCAGTTCGCCGGATTCGCGACGACCGTCACCGGTGCCGCGTTCTCCGCCGATTCCAGCGCCGGATTGGCGTAGTGGGTGATGGCGCGGAAGATCGGGAAGTACGTGAGCGCAGCGAGCAGCAGTCCCACCATGATGATCGGCTTGCGGCCGATACGATCGGAGAGCCCCCCGAACACCAGGAAGAACGGCGTGCCGAGCAGCAGCGAGGCCGCGATCAACAGGTTGGCGGGCTGCGGATCGACCTTGAGAATCTGGGTCAGGAAGAACAGGGTGTAGAACTGGCCCGTGTACCACACCACCGCCTGCCCGGCGGTGAGCCCGAACAGCGCGAGCAGCACCAGCCTGAGGTTGGCCCACACCAGGAAGGAGTCGCGCAGCGGATGCTTGGAGCCCTTGCCCTCCGCCTTCATCTGCTGGAACAAGGGCGACTCGTTCAGCTTGAGTCGGATCCAGACCGAGATGCCGAGCAGCACCAGCGAGACGAGGAACGGGATGCGCCAGCCCCATGCCTCGAACTTCTCCGTGCCGAGCCAGATCCGGCAGCCGAGGATCACGAGGAGGGAGAGGAACAGTCCGAGCGTCGCCGTCGTCTGGATCCATGAGGTGTACGCGCCGCGCCGCCCCTTGGGTGAGTGCTCCGCCACGTACGTGGCGGCGCCGCCGTACTCGCCGCCGAGCGCGAGCCCCTGGAGCAGCCGCAGCAGGATGAGGATGACCGGGGCCGCGACGCCGATCGCCGCGTAGCTGGGCAGGATGCCGACGATGAACGTCGACAGGCCCATGATCATGATGGTGATCAGGAAGGTGTACTTCCGTCCCACGAGATCGCCGAGCCGGCCGAAGAAGATCGCACCGAAGGGGCGCACCGCGAATCCGGCGGCGAAGGCGAGAAGCGCGAAGATGAACGCGGCGGTGGGATTGACTCCGGAGAAGAACTGCTTGCTGATGATCGCCGCCAGCGATCCATACAGGTAGAAGTCGTACCACTCGAACACCGTCCCCAGCGACGACGCGAAGATGACGCGCCGGACCTCACCCGGGCTGAGCTCCCGGTTCGACCCGCTGTACGGTGTCCCAGCTGAAGCTGCGGTCGTGGACATTCCCCCTCCGAGATTGGTGAGCGCGAGCCCGTTCCGTTACCGGGACACGAGGCCGCGCCTGCCCGCTGGTCTGATCGGCTGCGTGGGCAGGGTGTGCAAAGCGTGCAGCATGCGGAGGATTCGTCAAGGAGCATTCCCGGTCCAGCCTTTGCGCGCGGAGGTTGCTTCC
>JBJMNM010000804.1:0-6339 GCA_045804305.1 Gemmatimonadaceae bacterium
CATCGACGCGATGACGCCGAGCTTCGCGAAGCGCGGGACGTCCGGCGTCGCGATGTGCTGCGCGTGCTCGATGCGCCAGCGCCGATCCGTCTTGCCGGGATTGGCGCGGAAGGCGCGCTCGTAGACGTCGAGCACCTCGCGATTCGCGCGGTCGCCGATCGCGTGCGTGGCGAGCTGGAAGTCGTGGCGCATCGCGATGTCGGCGACTTCCTGGAGGCTCGACGGCTGCTCGAGCGGCAGCCCCGTGCTGCGCGGCAGGTCGGTGTACGGCGCGAGAAGCCACGCGCCGTTGGTGCCGAGTGCGCCGTCGATCTGCCGCTTGATGGTGCGCACGGTGAGGAAGCCATTCGCGTGGCCGATCATGCGATAGCGGTCCAGCAGGCTGTCCATCCGCGCCTTCGGCTCGAAGCGCACCATCACGTAGAGGCGCACCGGCAGCTTCCCCTCGTCGGCGATCCGCCGGAACAGATCGATCGTCGCGAACGAGCTGCCCGCGTCGTGGAACGACGTGATCCCCTTGGACAGCGCGTCGGCGCCGGCGAGCGCCACGGCCTGCCGAGCGTCGGCTTCGCGCTGCGCCGGCGAGCGTGCCGAATCGGCGCGGGCGCGCGCCGCGTCCGGAAGACGCTGCGCCGCTTCGCGCAGCAGGCCGGTCGCGTCGCCGTGTGCATCGCGCACGATCTCCCCGCCGGTGGGGTTCGGCGTCGCGCGTCCGATCCCCGCGAGATCGAGCGCGCGCGCGTTGACGAACACCGCGTGTCCGCTCGCGTGCTCGAGGATCACCGGATTGTTCGGCGAGGCCGCGCTGAGCGAGGCGTGCACCGGATTCCCTTCGACCATCGGCACCGGCGGCCGCTCCCACTTCGCCTGATGCCAGCCGTGCCCGACGATCCACGCGCCCGGCTTCGCCGCGCGGGCGGCCTGGCCCACTCTGGCGACGATCTCGTCCCACGTGCGAGCCGTCGTGAGGTCGAGCTGTTGCTTCGACTCGCCCAGTCCCATGAAGTGTCCGTGGCCCTCGATGAGCCCCGGGACGGCGAGCCTTCCCTTGAGATCGATCACGCGGGTGGATGGACCGACGAGCTTCCGGATCTCCTCGGTCGTGCCGACGGCCAGGATCCGGTCGCCGGCGATCGCGATCGCCTCCGCTTCCGGCTTCGTCGAGTCGACGGTGACGACGTGCCCACCGACCAACGCGAGCGCCGCGGTCTGCGCGCCGGCGGTGCTCGTTGCGAGCACCAGGCCGGCCAGCAGACCGCCACGTCGGAGCCGCGCGCGAATTCCACTCGATAGCAGCATGCCTTCCTTCATTACATGCCGCGACTCCACGGCGGCTTGATGCCGTTCACGCGCGCGTACGCGATGAGCTGGCCGAGGTGCTCGTGCAGATCACCCGTCATGACCAGGGCGCTCTCGAGGACTGTGAATTCCTGGCCGAACATCTTCCGCTTGTTGCCGAGCGAGTCGGTGGGAACGCCGCCGACCGCCTGCTTCGTGTAGGCGAAGCCTTCCTTGAGGTGGGTGAGCACCTCGGGCTTCGTGGCCGACGCCTCGAGCTTCCGGTAGGACTGCGGCCCCGTGCCGACGACGGGTGACGTCGCCGCGCCGAAGAACTGAGGCGAGAACAGGTAGTACTCGGTGGCGACGTGCATGAACACCTCGCCGACGGAGCGCACGCCGGCGGCCGGCCGCCAGGAGTACTTGTCGGCGGGGAACGCCTCGGCCAACTGCATGAACTTGCTCTGGAGGGAGTCGAGCTCGGTGAGGTAGGCCTGGCGCACCGTGGCGGCGTCGAATGACGCGGCGGTCTGCGCCGCGACGGGGTGCGCCGCGCCCACGAGGGTGAGCGCAACGAAGGCGCCGGCATGAACGGCGCGCCGTACGGATGGGGTGAAGGCAGCTCGCATGATGGGCTCCTGTCGGGAGGGTGGGACGTCGAGGGAGCGAAGCTAATACGGGGTCGGAGCGTGCGCTGACGGTGGCCTCACGGGTGGCTCACCCGCGACGATGGTGCCGCCCACGCCGACCCCGCCGCCCTTCTACTCTTCCGTCTCCCCGTTTCTCTCAGATCGACGAGTATCGTCCGACACCGCGGTACCGAGCATTGCTGGCGCGCATCGGGGCGATGCCGGCGCGCTGAGGCGAAATCCGCGCTAGCTTGCGGTCATGTCCGACCTCGATCCGCGCGTCACGACCTTTCGTCGTCTGCACGAATCCGGCTGCTTCGTCATCCCGAATCCGTGGGACGTCGGCAGCGCACGCCTGCTGGAGCAGCTCGGCTTCTCCGCGCTCGCGACGACCAGTTCGGGCTTCGCCTGGACGCTCGGCCGCCCCGACAACACCGTCGCGATCGACGAGGCGCTCGCGCACTACGCCGCCGTCGCCGGCGCGGTGAAAGTGCCGATCAACGCCGATTTCGAGCGCGGCTTCGCCACCGATCCCGATGGCGTTGCTGCGAACGTCGAGCGCGCGTGCGACACGGGCATCGCCGGACTCTCGATCGAGGATTCGACGCACGAGACTGCTCAGCCGCTGTTCGACTTCGACGTTGCCGTGGCGCGCGTGCGCGCCGCCCGCCGCGCGATCGACGACAGCGGCAAGGGCATCCTCCTGACCGGACGCTCCGAGGGGTTCATCGTCGGTCGTCCCGACCTGCGCGAGACGATCCGGCGTCTGGAGGCATACGCGGATGCCGGAGCGGACGTGCTCTACGCGCCCGGTCTGTCCAACCTCGACGACATCGGCGCGGTCGTGCGCGCCGTTGCGCCGAGGCCCGTCAACGTGCTCGTGACCTCCGGATCCGCTACCCTCGCCGACCTCGCCGCGCTTGGCGTGCGCCGCATCAGCGTCGGCAGCGCGCTCGCGCGTACGGCGCTCACCGGATTCCTCGCCGCCGCGCGAGAGATCGCGGAGCAGGGCACCTTCACCGCGCTCGGCAGCGCGGCGCCGTTCCCAGAGGTGGATCGGTTGTTCGGGGCGTAGATCGCCGTCGTCGCGTGGACGGTTCGATTGGCGTTTCCAAAAGCGGGAGCGCGGAAAAGACCGGATCTGAACTGCAAAACGGCCGGATCAGCTCCGTGTGGCGTCCCCACGTCAGGTGCGCGGATTTGAACGGATGTGAACGGACACGGCCGGATTGGCTCCGCTCCGGGTCGAGCTGCGTACTTGGGCGCAGCCAGTCTTTCCATCCACAGCATCAAATTCTTTGATGGTCCGGCGGAGAGATCTCTGCGCTCACCCAGAGTTGATCCGTTCAATCCGTTCTCATCCGATTCGATCCGCTCCCGTGCCGTTGGGCCGCCACGAGAACCCGACCGAGTGCTAGTGAGAATCCGGCCGTTTCAGCCGTTCAGATCCGGCCCTTTCCGCGCTCCCGCTTTTTGTTCGCTGCTTCTATCTCACTCGCACCGGCATCGTGGCCAACAATTGGCCCGCGGCGGCGCTGACGGTGAGTCGGAGATCGTCCGGCTCGGTCGGAGCGAACTCGAAGTCGTACGTCTCGCCATTGCCCATCTGCTGGATCGCGCGGCGCGTCGTGGCGCGGTCGGGTGGCAGATCCATCCCGTCCTTCGCCAGTGCGCGCCACGCCACGAGTGTCGAATCGTGCAGCAGTCGGACGATCATGCTCGGACGGAACACGTGCACGTCCACGATGCGCAGGCGATAGCGCTCGCCGGCGCGCAGCCGCAGCGTGTCGGGGGTCGTCGTGCCATTCACCAGCACCGACTTCGCCGCCTCGTCGATCGAACGCGGAACGGTGAGTAGCACCACTCGGTCGTGCTCGCGATCGAACCCCGTGAGTGAGTCCACGACGAGCAGCGCGCCGCTCAGGCCGGCCTGCTGCTGTCGCGTCTCGTCGGCATGCGGGTGGTACATGAACGTGCCGGCGCGGGGCGGGGTGAAGCGAGCCACGAACGAGTCGCCAGGAGCGATTGCCGGCGCGATGTGCGTACCGCTGCCGCTGAATCCCGCCACGCCGTCGAAGTAGCTCTCGAGCTCGATGCCGTGCCAGTGCACCGCTGTCGCCTCGTGAAGCTCGTTCTTCACCGTGATGCTCACCGGCTTTCCACGCTCGAGCAGGATCGTCGGACCCGGCAGCAACACTCCGGACGCTGCGGACGAACGTCCGCCTTCCTGCAACACGTAGCCGTACGCGGGCTCCGCCTCGGAGCCGCCGCTGTCCTCGCGCACCACGAGGCGCAGCTGTCGCCGCGCTGCCTCGGGCACCATTGCCACCGGATGCGCGTCGCGCCCGTGCACGTCGATCCCCATCACGAGGCCGCCCATCATCTCCGTCGTGTGGTTCTTCGGGTGCACGAGATACTCCGCCGGCAGCGGCGTGCCGTCGAACGGCGCGTTGCGCAGCACGTGGTAGTTGTCGTGACAGTGAAAGAGCCAGTTGCCGGCGCGCTCGGGCACCCACGTGATCGTCGCCGTTCGTCCGGGCGCGAGTCGCTCGGTGACGACACGCTGTCGTGACGCGGTGCGCGCGTAGACGCTGTCCATCGTGCCATTACCGCGACTGTTCACGTCGAAGTAGAAGCCGTGCAGATGCATCGGGTGCGGCGCGATGGTCGTGTTCACGAGGCGGAACCGTACGGTGTCGCCCACCGCGTACGACAGTCGCTCGGTGTTGGGCCACGCTCTGCCGTTGATCGTGAAGCGGAGCAGGGAGTTGCGGCCGACGATCCCGCCCGGGAGTGGCTTCGCGCTCCACAGCGCGATGAGGAACACGCGGTCCCGCGCGCTCGCCGCCGCATCGCGTGGATCGATCACGAACGCACCACTCATCTCGGCGTCGCGCGTCTCGTCGGTGTCCGTCGCGGCGCCGCGCACTTCGCCCCAGTAGTAATACGTTCCCGCCGGACCGGCAGCGAAGCGCACCTCGCGCGTCGCACCCGGCTCGATCTGTACCGTGTCGGCATTCGCGACGGCACCACGCGTCGAGAGACCGTGCACGACGAGCGTGCCCGCCGCGAGCGCATTCGTGACCCGAGCGTGGATCTGCGTGCCTTCGGAAACGCGGAGCAGCGGGCCCGGCACGCACGCACGCCTCCCGCGCTCGGCGAACGCGCGCACGCGAACGCCGGGCGCGGCGTCGGCGTCCGGATGCCACTCGCCCTCGCGCGCCTCGAGGTCCACCGGGAGCACGCCGGCGCGCAGCATCCCTGCCGGTGAGCGGTAGTCGTTGATCGCGACGCGCGCCACAGGCGCGCGTGGTCCACTGGGAGCGTGCGACGGCGCGAAGGGCGTCAGCGTCGCGAGAGCGAGCAAGGTCGCAACACGCATGGTCGTGCACCGACGAGGGTGGGAGATCGCTCGCCACCGAATTCAGTGGTGTGAGCAAGCATACGCCCGTCACCCCGATGCCGCGAGACTGCGTACCTCGCTGATCCGTCGCGCGAGGAATCGCCGCTCCGGATCCTGCGACGCCAACGCGAGCGCCCGTTCGTACGCAGTGATCGCCGCATCCCGTCGCCCGAGCCTCGCGAGCAGCTCCGCGCGCGCGGCGTGCGCCAGGTGGTACTGTGCCAGCGCGCCACGCCCGAGGATGGTGTCCACGAGCGCCAGTCCCGATTCGGCGCCGTCGCGCATCGCGATCGCTACCGCGCGGTTGAGCTCGACCACCGGCGACGAATCGATCTCGAGTAGCACGTCGTACAGACCGGCGATCTCAGACCAGTCCGTCTCCGCCGCCGATGCCGCCTGCGCGTGCAGGGCAGCGATCGCGGACTGCACCGCGTACGACCCGTAGCGCGGCGCGCGCAACGCTCGCCGGACGAGCGCCGTGCCTTCGTCGATCTCCTCGTAATCCCACGCGCTCCGATCCTGCTCGGCGAGAAGGACCAGATCGCCTTCCGCCGTCGCGCGCGCCTCCCGCCGCGAGTCGTGCAGCAGCATGAGCGCCAGCAGCCCGCACACCTCACCCTCGTCGGGCAGCAGATCGAGGAGCAGCCGGCCGAGGCGGATCGCCTCGCGGGTGAGCTCGCGGCGGACGACCGCGTCGCCCGACGTGGCCGCGTAGCCCTCATTGAACACCAGATAAAGGACGTGCAGCACCGCGTCGAGCCGCTCCGGCATGTCCGCACGCGTCGGGATTGCGTACGGAATCCCCGCATCGCGGATCTTCGCCTTCGCGCGAACGATGCGCTGCGCGATCGTCGGCGGCGTCGAGAGAAAGGCGCGCGCAACCTGCTCGGTCGTCAGATCGCACACCTCGCGCAGGGTGAGCGCGATCCGCGCGTCGTCGCTCAGTGCGGGATGGCAGCACGTGAAGATGAGTCGCAGCCAGTCGTCGTCGAGCGACTCGTCGTCGACGTCGGGAGGTAATGTGTTGCG
>JBJMNM010000805.1:0-4414 GCA_045804305.1 Gemmatimonadaceae bacterium
CTGTCCGATCGTCTCCTCCCGCTGGCCGAGGACGTGAGCCTCATCGTGCATCGCGCGGTCAAGTCGAACGCGGCCGTGCTGCTCGAGGGCGCGCAGGGCTCGCTGCTGGACATCGATCACGGCACCTATCCGTACGTGACGTCGAGCAACACGACGGCCGGGGGCGCGTCAGTGGGGGTCGGCATCGGACCGAACGCGATCGATCGCGTGCTCGGCGTGGTGAAGGCGTACACGACGCGCGTCGGCAACGGCCCGCTGCCCACCGAGCTGGAGGAGCCGCTCCAGAGCGAGGTGCGCGCGCTCGGCAACGAGTTCGGCGCCACCACGGGGCGGGCGCGCCGCTGCGGCTGGTTCGACGCGCTGGTGGTGCGCTACGCCACGCGGGTGAATGGCCTGAGCGATCTGGCGGTCACCAAGCTCGACGTCCTCGACACCCTCGACAGGCTGGGCCTGTGCGTCGGCTACGAGATCGACGGCGAGCTGCACGAGGAGTTTCCCAGCGATCTGATCGCCCTGGAGAAGGTCGTGCCCAAATACGAGTGGTTCGACGGATGGAAGCAGTCGACCGCCACCGCGCGCTCGCTGGCGGATCTGCCCGCGCAGGCGCGGCGATATCTGGATCGGATCGAATCGCTGGTCGAGGCGCCGATCACGTACGTGTCGGTGGGCACGCGCCGAGATCAGATCATCGGGCTGTGACGACATGGCCGTAGCCGCACCCAAGGATCTCGATCTGCTGATCGTCGGCGCGGGGCCGTGTGGCCTCGCCGCGGCCATCTCCGCGCAGCGGGCAGGGCTGCGCGCCCGCGTGCTGGACGCCAATTGCGTCGTCAGCACCATCACGCAGTACCCGTACTACGTCAGCTTCTTCTCCACCGCCGAGAAGCTGTCGCTCGGCGGGATCCCGTTCGTCGTGTCGACCGAGAAGCCGACACGGCGCGACGGGCTCGCGTACTATCGCGCGGTCGTCCGTCACTTCGCGCTCGACGTACGGCAGTACGAGCGGGTGACGCGCGTGGAGAAGATCGGCGACGTGTTCATGGTCCAGTCGGAGACGCTGGAGGGTGAGCGCAGCGAAACGCGGGCGCGAGCGGTCGTCGTGGCCACCGGGTATTTCGGCTCGCCCAACCTGCTCGGCGTACCGGGCGAGGATCTTCCGCACGTCACCCACGTGTATCGCGAGGGCCATCCCGCGTTCGACCAGGACGTCGTGGTGGTCGGCGGAGGAAACTCGGCGGCCGAGGCGGCGCTCGACCTCTGGCGGGCGGGAGCGCGCGTCACGCTCGTGCACTTCGGCCCCACCTTCGACAAGAAGATCAAGCCATGGGTGCTGCCCGACCTGCAGAACCGGATCAAGGAGGGCGCCATCGGCGCGCGGTGGGACAGTCGTGTGTCGAAGATCGAGCCGGGAATGGTCTTCATTCACGGTCCGCAGGGCGACGAGCGTCTCGTCGCGCGGTTCGTGTACGTCATGACCGGCTTCGCCCCGAACACCGAGCTCCTGCGCGACGCGGGCGTGCCGATCGACCAGACGACCGGCATTCCCGCGCACGATCCGGACACGCTGGAATCGGCTGTGCCCGGTTTATTCATCGGCGGCGTCGTCGTGGCGGGCTACGACGCGAACAAGGTGTTCATCGAGAACGGACGCTTCCACGGCGACCGGATCGTGGCCCGGATGCTGGGCCGGCCGGTGCCGCCCCCGCCGCGCCTGAGCGCCGAGCTGGATACCTGAGTAGCTTTCGAGGCTCTTGCGCACCGCATCCAGCGGCGCCGATTCATCCAGCCGAGATCGACGGCATGGCCGCCAGCACCCAACCCGACGTGATGGACAAGCTCGTGTCGCTGACCAAGCGCCGCGGCTTCATCTTCCAGAGCTCCGAAATTTATGGAGGTACGGGATCGGTCTGGGATTACGGACCCCTCGGCGTGGAGCTCAAGAAGAATCTCAAGGATGCCTGGTGGCGGTCGA
The DNA here is from genome assembly GCA_045804305.1 of Gemmatimonadaceae bacterium. Classification (GTDB taxonomy): domain Bacteria; phylum Gemmatimonadota; class Gemmatimonadetes; order Gemmatimonadales; family Gemmatimonadaceae; genus AG11. Next base: position 1,973 of record JBJMNM010000805.1, read on the forward strand.
TGGTCCGGCTGAGAGACGACGTCGAGGGCCTCGACGCGGCCATCCTCATGCATCCACGCGTGTGGGAAGCGAGCGGTCACGTGGCCGGCTTCACCGATCCGCTCGTCGACTGCAAGACCTGCAAGGGCCGCTTCCGCGCCGACAAGCTGGAGGACGCGCGCTGTCCGCAGAAGCCGAGCAAGCATCCCGGCGAGGCCGAGCAGTGTCAGCTGACCGAGCCGCGCATGTTCAACCTCATGTTCAAGACGTTCATGGGGCCCGTTGAAGAGAGCGCGAGCACGGTGTACCTGCGCCCGGAGACGGCCCAGGGAATCTTCGTGAACTTCCTGAACGTGCAGCAGAGCACGCGGCAGAAGGTGCCGTTCGGCATCGCGCAGATCGGGAAGGCGTTCCGCAACGAGATCACACCCGGCAACTTCATCTTCCGTACGCGCGAGTTCGAGCAGATGGAGATGCAGTTCTTCGTCGAGCCGGGCACCGATATGGAGTGGTTCGAGTTCTGGAAGGCGGAGAGACTGGCGTGGCACGTGGGGCTCGGGCTGGCGCCGGAACGGCTGAACTACCATCAGCATCAGGGCTCGGAGCTCGCGCACTATGCGCGTGCCGCCTTCGACATCGAGTTCGACTTCGGCGGCACGCTCGGCTTCCAGGAGATCGAGGGCATCCACAACCGTGGCGACTTCGATCTCTCGCGGCACCAGGAGTACTCGGGCAAGAAGCTCGAGTACTTCGACCAGCCGAACAACAAGCGGTACCTCCCGTTCGTCATAGAAACGTCGGTTGGAGCCGACCGCACGACGCTGGCTGCTCTCGTCAACGCCTACCGTGAGGAGACGGTAGAAGGCGAGGACGAGGGCCGCACGGTGCTGCGGCTGCATCCGTCGCTGGCGCCGATCAAGGCGGCGGTGTTCGCGCTCACGAAGAAGGAGGGAATGCCGGACATGGCGCACCGGATCTCCAACGACCTGCGCCGTCATTTCCCCGTGGATTACGACGAGACGGGGAGCATCGGCAAGCGCTATCGCCGGCAGGATGAGGTGGGTACACCCTTCTGCATCACGGTCGACGGCGACTCGGTGAAGGACGGCACCGTGACGGTGCGCGATCGCGACACGCTGAAGCAGGACCGCATCGGCGTCGATGCCCTGCTCGGATTTCTCCGGGAGCGTCTCCCCGGATGAGCGCGCCGTTGACGATCGATCGGCTGCGTCGTGAAGGCGAGCAGTTCCAGCAGGAATTGTCGCGCGAGTACTACGAGTCGCACAGCGGATTGAAGCCGTCGGCCGAGCTCCAGCCGATCTACCACAAGCATCGTGCGATCCTCGGGCCCGACGCGCTCGAGGTGGCGCGCGAAGCATTCGTCGGCAGTGCGGAGGGAAGCGAGGAGCGGCGGTCGGCGCGCTTGCTGCTCGACTGGCAGGTCGAGGCCCAGGGGGGTCGCGAGCTCGCGCCGCTGGACGAGCGCGAGACGGCGTGGGAGAGCAACGCCCTGCTGCGCGTCGCTGATGGACGCCAGATCCCCTATCAGCGCACGTCGATCGAGATCGGCAACAGCACGGACCGGCGGGATCGTGCGTCGATCGAGGCCGCGCGCGCGGCGCTCGTGCAGGCCGAGCTGGCGCCGATGCGCCGAGAGCATCTGCAGCGCGAGCGCGACATCACCGAATCCCTCGGCCTCGCGCACGGCTACAACGCCACCTGGGAGCTGTTGAGTGGCATCTCGCTCAGCGGGTTGGGCGACGAGTGCGCGCAGTTCCTCCGCGACACCCAGGCGATGTGGGACGAGGTCTATCCCGAGTTCGTGAAGCGCGGGCTCGGCATGGAGCCGCGTGAGGCCACGCGCGCCGACGCGCTGGCGCTGTTTCGGGCTCGCGAGTTCGATCAGTACTTCCCGGCGGGGGAGATGGAACAGTCCATCCGTCGTCAGGTGAAGGAGATGGGGATCGACCCCGACGCCGCCGGCCGGGTGCGGTTCGACACCGGCGAGCGGGAAGGGAAGCGCTCGCGCGCCTTCTGCGCCCCGGTCCGCGTGCCGGAGGAGGTGTATCTGGTCCTGCGTCCGCACGGTGGCCAGACCGACTGGAACACCTTCCTGCACGAGCTCGGGCACGCGCTCCACTTCGCGTACATGCGCCCCGATCACCCGATGGAGTTCCGCTGGATGGGGGACAACTCGGTGACGGAGGCGTACGCGATGCTCTTCGATCACCTCATGCAGGACGCCGGCTGGCTCCAGCGCTACACGCGCCTGGACAAGAAGTCGTTGCCGAGCTTCCTGCGCAACGCGGGGTTCGAGGAGCTGCACTTTCTGCGTCGCTACGCGGCGAAGCTGATCTACGAGACGCAGCTCTACGGCGGCGATCAGGGCTTCGACGCAATGCCCGATCTCTACGTCGAGCTGCTGACCTCCGCGACCAGCTTCAAGTATTCAGGTGCCGATGC
>JBJMNM010000806.1:0-7713 GCA_045804305.1 Gemmatimonadaceae bacterium
CGGGATGGGATTCTTCTGGATCCACCCGTTGTTGGCGAACATGTAGAAGTCCTGGCAGGCACCGAACTTCCGGTCGATGTTCGCGGGGTCGAGCGGCCGCTCGGGCGCCTTGTACTGGGCGTGGAGGGCCGGGGCGATCAGGAGCGCGATGAGCGCGAGGCGACGGCTGGACATGGGCGGCGGCGTGGGAGTTTTAAGCGCGTTCGGCTCAATCTGTCGTCGCATCTCGCCGACGCCAGGGGCCACGCGTCCGGTTTCGTGTGCGGCGGTCGGGCGAGCGCATCAATGGCCGGCCCGGTCGTCCAGGCTACCGGGCACTCACCACGCCTGTGAACACGCCGAGCTCGCGCCGGCGCCACCAGGCTCCAGTCGCGCGCCTGCTGGCGGGATCGGTGAACCAGTACTGCCACCGCACCGTGCGCACCATCGCGGGCGGCCTTCCGTCGAACGGATCGCGGCGGAACAGCCGCAGCACGCTCGGGCTTCCCTCGATCAGCCGCTGCTGCGCCGCCACCACCCACGGCGACTGCTGCCACGGCCCCAGCGACGCGAACCAGAGATTCCAGTCGAACCGCGGCTGATACGGCGCGTAGACACCCGGCCGCTCCTGAATGTCCTGCGGCTTGTAGCGGAACGGATACGGGATCCACGTCGTCCCATCGCGGCTGCCCTGGAACTCGATCTCGTACCGCGCTTCCGTCATCACGGCAAACAGCCCGTACGCGTTCGCGATGCGGAAAGGATAGAGAATGCGCGCCGGCCACGCGAGCACCGACGCCCGCCCGAGCGGGATGAACGCCACGATCGTCGCGTAGAACGCGAATCCGAGCACGACCGCCTCCACTCGACGCCAGCTCCGTGGGCGCAGGGACACCGGCGTCGAAGGAGGGACGCGAAGCCCCATCCGGGCTACCGCCCCGTCGTCGAGCAGGAGGATGCCGAGCGCCAGCACGAGGTAGTTGAGGAAGGCATAGTTCGCCGTCGCGATGATGCCGATCTGGAGGGCTGTCACCACGACGAAGCACGCGACGCGGAAAGGCCGCGACAGGAACATCGCCCACACCAGCACCAGCTCCACCGCGAAGGTGAGGATGACGGTGCCGGCGTGATACCAGTGCGGGAAGTGCTGGACGTACCATCCGATCCACGTCGGCAGCGGACCGTTCTGATAGTACTCGTCCATGGCGGTGAGATCGCGCCAGTGCGGATCGCCGCTCCAGAGCTTCACGATCCCCGACTCGAAGTAGATGCGGAACCACTCCCACCGCAGCATGAACAGGCTGAAGCGCGACGGTGGATCGGTCGCGCCGAGGCCGGGACGCACGCCGCGCGGCGCGAAGAACATCGAGATGAAGCCGGCCTCGAGCAGCATTCCGTCGGACTGATACCACGAGAAGTCCTGCAGCACGGCGATGCAGGAGAGAAAGAGCAGCGTGCACAGGGCGACGGTGAGGCGCGGCCAGACGTTGACGACGAGCAGCAGCGAGCAGACGAGTCCCGCGCCGACGACGACCGTGAGGGCGCGATCGCCCGCGGCGAGCCAGAACAGCGTCGGTGCATACCAGGTGCGTGTCAGGGGTCCGACCGCCTGGGCCAGATCCCGGAGATAGGCGCCGGCTGGCAGGATACCACGCTCGCCGATGAGGCCGTGGATCTGGAAGGCGAGCGAGTAGAAGGCCGAAAGAAAGATCAGCCCGAGGGCGCGCAGCCAGAGCCAGCGGGGCCAGAAGCAGCTCGTGGCTGAGCCGGCGGCGGCGTCAGCAGTGAAGAATCGCACATGATCCGGCTCGGCAATCAGCGTGCACGGCCGATCCCCGGATGCGGACTCGCCGGCCCGTCAGGCTCAGTACTCGGCGACGCGTCTCGACGTGAGCCGCCACACCCAGTACTCGCCGAGCAGCGCCAGTACCGCATGTATGCCGGTATGGAGCCATTCCCCCTGCGAGGCGGAGTACGCACCGCCGCTCACGTTGATGAGGAGGAAGAGCACGGCGACGACGAGCCAGATCTTGGAGCGCGGAGCCAGGAGCACGGGCATGAGCTCCTCCTGTAGTTGCTGCTAGTTGGTGCCAGTTGCTGCCGACGGCGACGAGGTTCGGGCGAGGGCCGGCCAATGGCCTCACGATGGACCGTACGGAGGGCCGGCGGCGTTGTTTCCGCTCACACAGCCCTCCCTAGCTTGTCCGGATTGAGCACTCGATAGAACGCGAGCAGCCGCTCCCCGTCCGTCTCCACCGACGTCGTGAAGATGAGCCTCCCAGCATGCCTCGTGGCGATCGCCGGCTCGCCATTGATCCAGGCGATGCTGTGCTCGAGCGGCCCCCACTTGTGCTCCAGACCGAGCACGAGTCGCACGATGCGCGGTGCGCCGCGCACGACACGTCGCGTCGCCGGTACCACGCCACCGCCGTCCGACGTCCACGTTGCCTCGTCACCCACGAGCGCCAGCAGCGCCGCCGCGTCGTCGCTGCGCAGGGCGGCGAGGAATCGCTCGAGCAGTCGCTCCCTCGTCTCGGGCGCCACGGGAAAGCGCGTCCGCTCGCCACGGACACGTGTGCGGGCCCGATGCACGATCTGCCGCGTCGCCGGCTCGCTCTTGTCGAGCACGCGGGCAATCTCGTCGTAGCCGGTGTCGAATACGTCGCGCAACAGGAGCGCCGCACGCTCCTCGGGAGCCAGCCGCTCGAGCAGCACCAGGAAGGCGAGCGACAGATCGCTGGCCAGCTCGGCTTCGCGGTCGGTGGCCGAGGGTGCGCCGGTGGCGATCGGCTCCGGCAGCCACTCGCCAGCGTACCGCTCCCGCTCCACCGTGGCGATCCTCAACCGGTCGATCGAGAGGCGCGTGGCGACCGTCACCAGCCACGCTTCGGGACTGCGGATCGCGCTCGCGTCCGCCTCCTGCCACCGCAGCCAGCTCTCCTGCACGACATCTTCGGCGTCGGCTACCGAGCCGAGCATGCGGTAGGCGAGGCCGAAGAGTCGCTGGCGATGCTGCTCGAAGATGGCGAGGCGGTCGGATTGCAGGTTCATGGAAGCATAGACGGCAATGGTGCCGGCTTGTGACACGAGCAGACCGCTGTCACAAAGTCTCCTGGGCGCCGTCTTTGGCTGCAAACCCAACGGAGACTGACCATGCGCATCGATCCATCGAAGGTAGCCCCCGACGCCTTTCGCGCCATCATGGCGCTCCAGCAGTTCGTCAACCGCAGCGGCCTGGAGCCGAGCCTGCTCGAGCTCGTGAAGCTCCGCGCGTCGTACATGAACGGCTGCTCCTACTGTGTGGACATGCACACGATGGATGCCCGCGCCGAGGGGGAGTCGGAGCAGCGGCTGTATGCGGTGCCTGTGTGGCGCGATACTCCTTTCTTCACTCCGCGTGAGCGCGCCGCGCTGGCGTTCACCGAATCGGTCACGGCGCTGGGTAGCGACGGGGTTCCCGATGCCGTGTACGAAGAGGCACGCGCGCACTTCACCGAGGCGGAGCTGGTGAAGCTGACGATGGCGGTGATCACCATCAACTCGTGGAACAGGATCAACGTCACGTTCCGCGTGCCCGCGGGCAATTATCGCGGGAAAGCCACGGTGCCGGCGGTCGCGTGAGCGGCGCGGCGGGAGACGCAATGCGAGTCTTCGTTGCAGGAGCCACAGGGGTGATCGGCACACGCGTCGTACCGATGCTCGTCGCGGCTGGGCACGACGTCACCGGCGTGTGCCGCACGGAGAACAAGGGCGCCGAGCTTCAGCGCCTTGGCGCACGCGCGGTTGGCGTCGACCTGTTCGACGCAGCGGCGGTGCGGCGCGCGGTGGCGGGACACGACGTCGTGATCAATCTCGCGACGGCGGTGCCGTCACCGGCGCGCATGCTGTTCCCGGGCGCATGGCGCGCCATGGACCGCGTGCGCCGGCAGGTCTCGGCCAACCTCGCCGCCGCCGCGCTCGCGACCGACTCGGTCGGGCGGATGATTCAGGAGTCGTTCGCGCCGATCTATGCCGACTCCGGCGATCGATGGATCGACGAGTCCTCACCCGTGCGTCCGGCGCCCTACAATCGCTCCGTCCTCGACGCCGAGTGGAACGCGGCACGCGTCGCGAGCGCTGGGCGAGCCGGGGTGGTGCTGCGGTTCGCCGGTTTCTATGGACCGCGCGATCCGTTCGTCGAGCAGATGCTGGGTGCGTTGCGTCGCGGATGGTTCCCGCTGCTTGGCCATCCGGACGGCTACTTCTCGTTCGTCGCGCACGACGACGCCGCGACTGCTGTCGCAGCCGCGCTCAGCGTTCCTGCGGGGATCTACAACGTGGTGGAGCAGGAGCCGATGCGCCGGCGCCAGCTGGCGGATGGACTCGCGCAGCTTCTCGGTGTTCGGCAACCGCGCTTTTTGCCGCACTGGGTCGCGCGTCTGGCCGGATCCCTCGGCGAGACGATGGCTCGCTCGCTGCGCATCTCCAACCGGAGGCTTCAGGGCGCAAGTGGGTGGACGCCAAGATACCCGACGACGCTCGACGGCCTTCGCGCGATCATCTCAGCGGGTGAACGCTGACACCTCGGTGTAACACGTCGTTACGCCAGAGCATCACGGTGTTACGCTTGATATCCTGTGCGTCATCGACGGCGCGGCGGTCGAGTGTTCGTGTATTCGGTGCGCTGATTCTTGCTCGGGAAACCACGACCAGCTTCCCGAGCACAGCATGCTTTCATCCTCATCCGTGCAGCGCCGCGCCGCGGCGTTGGTCGTCGTGGCGGCGATGCCGCTCGCCGGCTGCGGCACACCCGCGATGCTTCCCGTGTCCGCGGGCACTGGGCCGCATCCGGTGCTCCCTCCGCCGACGTCGTCACTCATTCCCACGGTTGCCGTCGTGGAGGCTCGCGGGTGGGCAGCGGGAGCTGCGCCGCATCCGGCCGCCGGCATGACCGTCACGGCGTTTGCCAGCCAGCTCGACCATCCGCGCTGGGTGTACGTGCTGCCGAATGGCGACGTGCTGGTCGCCGAGACGAATGCACCGCCCAAGCCGGAGGACAACAAGGGGATCAAGGGCTGGTTCTTCAAGCGGTTTCAGAAGAAGGCCGGCGGCGCCGTGCCGTCGGCGAATCGCATCACGCTGCTGCGCGACGCCGACGGCGATGGCATCGCCGAAACACGCTCCGTGCTGCTCGACAGTCTGCACTCTCCGTTCGGCATGGTGCTCGTGGGCAACACGCTGTACGTGGCGAATAGCGACGCCGTCGTCCGCTTTCCATATGTACCGGGGCAGCTTCGCATCACCGCGCCGGCCACCCCGGTGGTCGCGCTGCCCGCGGGTCCGATCAATCACCATTGGACGAAGAACGTCGTCGCCAGCGCCGACGGAACGAAGCTGTACGTGTCCGTCGGATCGAACAGCAACGCGGCCGAGAACGGGATCGATGCCGAGGAGGGACGCGCCGCCATCTGGGAGGTGGACCTCGCGACGGGGCGCCATCGCGTCTTCGCCTCCGGACTGCGCAATCCCGTCGGCATGACGTGGGTGCCCGAGACGCGCGCACTGTGGGCCGTCGTGAACGAGCGAGACGAGCTCGGAAGCGATCTCGTGCCCGATTACATGACGTCAGTGCGCGACGGCGGGTTCTATGGGTGGCCGTACAGCTATTACGGCCAGAATCTCGACACGCGCGTGGAGCCGCAGCGGCTCGATCTCGTGGCGTCGGCGATCCGGCCCGACTATGCGCTCGGACCGCATACCGGCTCGCTCGGTCTCGTCTACGCGGAGCGCACCGCGCTGCCCGCTCCCTTCAACACGGGGATGTTCGTCGGTCAGCACGGATCGTGGAATCGCAAGCCGCGCAGCGGCTACAAGGTGATCTTCGTTCCATTTGGTGCCGGTCAGCCATCGGGCCCGCCCATCGACGTGCTCACCGACTTCCTCGACGAGGGCAGCAATGCACAGGGTCGGCCGGTCGGTGTGGCGATCGATGCGCGAGGAGCGTTGCTCGTTGCGGATGACGTGGGGAATATGGTGTGGCGGGTGACGGGGAGGCGGTAAGGCGGACGAAGCTCGCCGTTACCCCAGGCGGCGCCTGATGGTCGTACGTCCAAACCCCCTGGAGGCCCGGTGCAATTCTCCGTCATCGCGCTCAACATCCTGTACGCGGTCATCGGCGTCGTGCTGATGTACCTCTCGTACCGCGTCATCGATCGGCTCACCCCGCAGGTGGACTTTCCTGCCGAGCTTCAACGCGGCAACGTCGCGGTGGCGATCTTCATGGCGGCCATCTTCCTCTCCATCGCGGTCATCATCGGCAAGGCGCTGGGCTGATGGGGCGAGTGGTTGTGGCGATCGCCCTGCTCCTCGTCATCACGCATCCGTTGGCGGGACAGGATACGCGTGGCAGTGGTCGTGTGAGCGCCCAGTTGCGAAAGGCCGGCCGCGCACTCGATTCCGCCGCGAGCGTGCGCCAGTCTCGGCGCGCGACGGAGCGCTACGATCCGATCTTCCGGAAGTACACCAAGCGCTACTTCGGCGTGGGCACCGACTGGCGCTACTTCAAGGCGCAGGGGATGGCCGAGAGCGATCTCACCCCCACGGCGCGAAGCAGAGTCGGCGCGCGCGGCATCATGCAGCTCATGCCGTCCACCTACGGGCAGATCCAGTCGGCGCTGCCGCAGTTCGGCGCGATCGACAATCCCGAGTGGAACATCGCCGCCGGCATCCTGCACGACCGCGACCTCTGGACGCTCTGGAAGCGCGACGTCCCCGACGAGGAGCGGTGGCGTTTCACGTTCGCCGGCTACAACGCCGGCGAGGGCACGATCATGCGCGCCCGCCGCACCGCGGCCACCGAGCGCCTCGAGGACTGGAACTGGCAGAACATCGTGCGCGTCGCGCCCAGAGTCGAGCGGTGGCGATATGCCGAGACGGTGGACTACGTGCGACGCATCGAGGCCAATCATCGGGCGATGTCGGTGCCGGAGCTGGCCGGGCCACGCTGATGTGACCCGGGCGCACACCCCCGGGTTGGGCAGTGCATGAGCCGATCATCTGTCGCCCTCCTGGCGTGCCTGCTCTCGGTCAGCGCACTCGGCATCATGGCCGCGTGCGGAGGCGACGGCGCGACGGAGCCGGATCCGTGCATGCCGATCATCAATGGCCTGGTCGCGTACAATCCGGGCATCGAGCTGCTCGTTCGGGATGCCTCTGGTCAGGGCCAGGCCATCGGCGACACGGCCGTCGCCTACCGCGGCACCGACTCGGTGATCACAACGGGCTACGACACGCTGCGCGTGCTCGCGGGTTTTGGTGCTCCGGGCACCTATGCCGTCCGATTGAAGCGCAAGTTCTACCGACAGACCGTCATTCCAGGCATCGAGGTGAAGACCGGCATCTGTGGAGGACCGGTGCTCACGACTGTTCCGGTGACACTCCAGGTCGAGCCCGGAGCTCCGGCACTCCGATCGATCACGCTCTTCGGCGCGTATTTTCTGTACGCGCCCGGAGTGCAGGAACAGGTCGTCGCGCGATTCGACGCCGATCCAACCGTGCCAAGAACCGTCGCCTGGCGTCTGTCGGATACGAGCGTTGCCCGGATCGATGCCAACGGTCTGATCACGGCCAGGTGCACGACCAAGAGCAACGTGAAGGACACTGTGACTGCGCTTGCGACGGTGGATACCATGGCGCGCGCCACGGCTGTGTTCAGCGTCGCGCCGCAGGCGAGCTGCCCTTAGCCCTCACTCCACC
>JBJMNM010000807.1:0-4723 GCA_045804305.1 Gemmatimonadaceae bacterium
CCGTCCACGATGTGGCCTTCGGCGGTCACGCGATCGCCTTCCTTCACGTCGGTCACGAGGCGGCCGACCTGCACCACATCGCCGGCGAACTCGTGCCCGACGGTGAACGGCGGGTGGCAGCGTCCCTGCGCCCACGCGTCCCACTCGTAGATGTGCACGTCCGTGCCGCACACGCCGGCGCGCCGCACATTGATCAGCACTTCGTCGTCACGGATCTCCGGGCGCGGCACGTCACGCAGGACGAAGCCGGGACCGGCCGTTGCTTTCACCAGCGCTCTCACAGGCGCCTCGCTCGAATTTCGGAGTGGAACTGGATGCCGCGCGTTCCCGCGCGCGCTCAGAAACCTCGCGGGTCATGCGGCGGGATGGAAGTGTGCGGGGCGACGATCCGACGACGGCATCACGCTGACATGCCATCACATGAGACGCGCGATTCACTATTGCGTGCGATTTCGCACGTTCCTATATTCGCGCAAGTTGCTCCTTACTGATGCGGTCCCGTCCGGATGCGCGTCGCTGGTTCACGAGTGCGAGGGTACTGCGTGGGTTCATCCCGCCGAGAGTTCGTCAAGTCGACGTCTGCCGCCGCCGCTGCGCTCGCCGCCCTCAGCGCGGTTCCCTCCACCGCCCGCGCCGCCTCCCTCACCGCGGCGCCTTCCTCGCCCTTCCTCGGCGACCCCGATCTCAAGCAGCTCGCCCACGTCGCGCTCGATGCCGCGCGCACGGCTGGCGCCACCTACGCCGACGTTCGCTTCAGCCGCAATCGCACGCAGTCGCTCTTCACGCGCGAGCAGCGGGTGCAGGGGCTCGTGGACAACGAAACGCAGGGCTTCGGCGTCCGCACCCTCGTGAACGGCGCCTGGGGATTCGCCGCCAGCCGCGACATCACGCGCGACGAGATCGCCCGCGTGGCGCGACAGGCGGCGCTGCAGGCACGCGCCAACAGCGCAACCCTCGTGCGGCCCGTGGTGCTCGCTCCCGTGACGCCAACCCCGGATGGCGCGTGGCGCACGCCGATCGAGATCGATCCCTTCGGGGTGCCGGTCGAGGACAAGGTCGGCATGCTGCTCGCCGCCAATGCCGCTGCCCTCAAGGCCGGCGCGCGGTTCGTGAACTCGAACATGTTCTTCCTCCGCGAGGAGAAGACCTTCGCCTCCACCGACGGCTCGTTCATCGTCCAGACGATCTACCGCACGCAGCCGTCCATGACGATGACCGCCGTCGCCAGCGACGGCTCGGATTTCCAGACGCGGCAGTCCAACGAGATCGCCCCGATGGGCCGCGGGTACGAGCACGTACGCGATGCGCGGCTCGTCGAGAACGCACCGCGCTGGGCCAGCGAAGCACTACAGAAGCTGACCGCCAAACCGGTCGAGGTGGGCCGCTACGACCTCGTGCTCGATCCGGCGCACCTGTGGCTCACCATCCACGAATCGGTCGCGCACCCCACGGAGCTGGATCGCGCGCTCGGCTTCGAGGCCAACTACGCCGGCACCTCGTTCGTGTCCCCACCGGAATCGGTGCTCGGCAAGCTGCGGTTCGGGTCGCCGCTCATGAACATTCGCGGCGACCGGTCGCAGCCGGGTTCCCTGTCCGCCGTCGGCTGGGACGACGAAGGGGTGAAGCCCGAGACGTTCGACATCGTGAAGAACGGCATCTTCGTCGACTACCACACCACGCGGGAGCAGGCGCCGGTCCTCGCCGACTACTACAAGCGCAGCGGCCGTCCGGTGCGGTCCCATGGGTGCTCGTATGCGCAGACCTGGGCCGACGTGCAGTTCCAGCGCATGCCGAACGTCTCGTTGCTGCCCGGCGAGAAGGAGCAGGGCTGGGACGACCTCATCGCCGCCACCGATCGCGGCATCGCCATCATGGGCGACGGCAGCTTCTCGATCGATCAGCAACGCTACAACGCGCAGTTCGGCGGGCAGCTCTTCTATGAGATCAAGGGCGGCAAGATCGTCGGCATGCTCAAGGACGTCGCGTATCAGATGCGCACGCCGGAGTTCTGGGGCTCGCTGGACATGATCGGCGGCCCGAAGAGCTATCACCTGGGCGGTGCATTCAACGACGCCAAGGGGCAACCCAGTCAGGTCAACGCGGTGAGCCATGGCTGCGTGCCGAGCCGCTTCCGCAACATCAATGTCATCAACACGGGGCGAAAAGCGTGAGCGAGCTCCGGTCGCTGGCCGAGCAGGCGCGCTATCTCTCCCGTGACGAGTGCGAGGCGCTCGCCAAGCGCGTCCTGGGCTTCGTGACCGCGGCGGACGGCGCGCGGGTCAACATCACCAGCGGCAGCCGCGGCAACACGCGCTTCGCGGTGAACCAGGTGTCCACCGGAGGCGACAACTTCGACACCGCCGTCGCCGTCACCGCGTACGTGGGCCGCCGCAGCGCCGCGAGCACCACCAACCAGCTCGACGACGCGTCGCTCAAGCAGGCCGTCGCCACGGCCGAACGCCTTGCGCGGTTGGCGCCGGAAGACCCGGAATTCCTTCCCGAGCTCGATCCGCAGCAGTACGAGTCCGGTCGCAACTGGAGCGATGCCACCGCCGCACTCGATCCGCAGGGACGCGCGGACGCCGTTCGCACGATCACCGCGCCGGCTATGCGAAGTGGTCTCGTGTCCACCGGCTACCTGGATACGCGCGCCGCCGCGACCGCGGTCGCCAACGTGAAAGGACTGTTCGGCTACACGCGCAGCACGGCGACCGCGCTCACGACCACGGTCCGCACCCCCGATGGCAGCGGCTCCGGATGGGCCGGCGCATCGCATCACGACTGGTCGCACATCGACGCCGCGGCACTCGGCGCCCGCGCCGCCGAGAAGGCGCGCGCGTCACGGACGCCGGTGGCGATCGAGCCGGGCCGCTACACCGTGGTGTTCGAGCCGACGGCCGTGGGCAACCTGGTGCAGTTCATCGCCAACGCGCTCAATGCCCGCGCCGCCGACGAAGGACGATCGTTCTTCTCCAAGCCGGGCGGCGGGAACAAGATCGGCAGCAAGGTCGTGGACGAGCGCGTCACCATTCTCTCCGACCCATTCGACAGCGACGTCGCGGGAAATCCGTTCACGAACGAGGGTCTTCCGACACGCCGCAGCGTGTGGATCGAGAACGGTGTCGTGCGAAACCTGAACTACGACCGTTACTGGGCGCAGAAGAAAGGCGTCTCTCCTACGGCGAGCGGCGGTTCGCTCAAGATGAGCGGTGGCTCGAGCACGATGGAGGAGATGATCGCCTCGACTCCGCGCGGCCTGCTCGTCACGAGATTCTGGTATCTGCGGCCGGTCGATCAGCGGACGATTCTCTACACGGGACTCACACGCGACGGAACATTCCTGATCGAAAACGGGAAAATCACCCGCGCGGTCAAGAATTTGCGGTTTAACGACTCGCCCGTCTTCATGTTGAACAACCTCGAGGCGCTCGGCACGCCGGTGCGGGTCAGCGCGAGCGAGGATGGCGGGCCAGGACAGGCGATCATGGTTCCGGCGCTGAAGGTCAGAGACTTCAACTTCACCAGCTTGAGCGACGCGGTCTGAGCGTCGTCGTGTCTTCACGGTCTCGCCATGAGATCGTGCTGCGGCGGGAAAGCACTCCGGTGCCGACCGCTGGCTCGTACGAACCACCGGGGGTTCGATCGAGCGTTCCACTCCGTTACAGGAGAGATTTCCATGGCTGCAAAGAAGCGCAGAAGCGCCAAGAAGGGATCGGCCCGCAAGAAGTCGTCGGCGAAGAAGGCCGGTGCCAAGAAGGGCGGCCGCCGCAAGACGGCGAAGAAGGGTGGGCGGAAGTCCTCGCGCAAGAAGTCGTCGAAGTAAGCAGTACGCTGTCGCATACGGAGAAGCCGGCGCCTTGGCGCCGGCTTCTTTCGCTTCCCCCCCTCGGACACTCGCGTCAGCGAGAATACCGCGCCTGCGCCAGCTCGAGGATCCGCGCGACCAGCGCGTCGTGCGGGATCCCCGCTTCCGCCGCGGCGCGCGCGAATTCGCCCGTCCGCTCCAGGTAGCAGTTGGGGTTCACCTCGATCACGTAGATCTGCTCGTCCGGCGTCACCCGCAGGTCCACGCGGCCATAGTCGCGCAGCCGCAGCGCGCCGAACGCTTCAACGGCCACGTCCTGGATCCTCGCCGTCAGCTCGGGCGACAGATCGGTGGGAAAGACAGACCTGGTGCCGGCGAACTCCGCGCCCGTCTCCGCCGTGCCGCCGGTGCCGCCTTCACCCCACTTCGCCTCGTAGCTCGCCACCTTCGGCCGGTCGGCGGGAAATGCGCTGAAGTCCAGCTCGATGATCGGCAGCGCCTGCGGCTGCACATTACCGAGCAGCCCCACGTAGAACTCGCGCCCCTCCACGAACTCCTCGACCAGCACGGGGGATTGGAACTCGCGCTGGAGCGAGTCCATCGTGCCGAACAGCTCCTTGATGTCGCGCACCACGCTCTTCGACGTGATGCCGAGCGAGGCGTCCTCCTGCGGCGGCTTCACGATGAGGGGGAACTTGAGATCGCCCACGTGATCGAGCGCCCCGCGGAAGATCGCCGCGAACTGCGGCGTGAGGATCTTCTGGAACCCGAGCACCTGCTTCGTCAAGCTCTTGTCGCCGGCCATCAGCAGACCGGCGGGACTCGATCCCGTGTACCGGAGCCCGAGCAGATTGAGCAGCGCGGCCACGTTCGATTCGAGCGCGCTCTTGCCGCCGAACGACTCGGCGAGATTGAACA
>JBJMNM010000808.1:0-2518 GCA_045804305.1 Gemmatimonadaceae bacterium
ACCACCAGCGCGATGACAATGCCTGCGTGGAGTCGGCCAGCGCCGGGCATGTGCCCGAGGCGCGCCCAGGCAGCCACGGCCTCCGTCTGCGGGTAGGCATGGGTCGGCTCCTGAAGCGGGCCCCGGACGAGGTACGACACGCCATACAGCGCCACGAAGTTGAGCATGATGGTGCTGATCACTTCGAGTACGCCGAAGCGCGCCCGCAGCACGGCAGCCACGCCAGCCCATGCCGCGCCGGCCATCACACCGGCAATCAGCGCTGCCGCCAACGCCACGATACCCATGGAGGGCAACGCCAGCGCAACGGCGGTCGCGGCTGCGGCGCCGGCTAGCAACTGGCCTTCTGCGCCGATGTTGAAGACGCCGGCTCGAAAGGCGACTGCCACCGCGCATCCCGTGAGCATGAGCGGGATTGCACGAACCAGAGTCGCGGAGGTGAGCGCGTACCAGGAGCCAACCGACCCTCTCCAGAGCGCTCCCAATGCCGTCGGCACAGCGTAGCCACCCAGCAACAGCAGCAGTGACGTTGCTGCCACAATGCAGACGACGACCAGTGTGGCACGGGCGAAGGAACGGAGCATTGGGAGTGACAGAGACGGGCTACACAGCGGGGCGTCGGGGGCGTCGGCGGTGTAGACTTGTCGCCCCATGGACATGCGTGTGCAAGGTGCTCTGAAGGTGCCCGAGACGGTAGCGGAGGATCCACGCCGCTGGCGCATGCTCACGCTCGTGGCGCTCGCCGAGCTGCTCGGCATGTCGGTGTGGTTCGCGGCGAATGCAGTCGCGCCGCAACTCGCCCATCAGTGGGCGATCTCCGCGAGCCAGGCGGGATGGCTGAGCACCGTCGTACAGATCGGTTTCGTGATCGGTACGTCCCTCGCCGCACTGTTGAATCTCGCCGACCTCCTGCCCGCCAAGTGGTATTTCAGCATGTCGGCGGTCGCGGCGGCGGCGGCGAACGCCGCGTTGCTCATTGTGCCGGGCTACCGTACGGCGCTGCTCTGTCGTGCTCTCACAGGCATGTGCCTCGCCGGCGTTTACCCGCCGGCGATGAAGATGGCAGCGACCTGGTTCCGGAGTCGTCGCGGCCTGGCGATCGGCATCGTCGTCGGTGCGCTCACGATCGGCAAGGCGGTGCCATATCTAGTGGACGCCATACCTGGAGCGGGCATCGTGGGTGTGGTGATCTGCGCGTCGCTTGCCGCACTCGTGGCTGCGGCGCTCGTGGCGGTATGGTACGAGGACGGACCCGAGCCCTTTCCGCGTCGGCCGTTCGACTTCGCGCTCGTCGGCACGGTGCTCCGCAACGAGCGCTACCGGCAGGTACTCGGCGGCTACGCCGGTCATATGCTCGAGCTGTACGCGTGTTGGATCTGGATTCCGAGCTTTCTCGGCGCAAGCGCCATTGCGTACGGGTCAGGCACGGTGTCATCCGCCAGCTGGGTGGCCGCGGTGTCGTTCGTCGTGATTGCCGCTGGTGCGCTGGGCTGCGTGCTCGGGGGCGAGCTCGCGGATCGTGTGGGTTACGTGCGACTGGTCGTCGTGGCCATGGCACTGAGCGGGACCTGCGCGGTGCTCACACCGCTCGTCTTTGGCCGCTCGCCAACGCTGCTCGTCGGACTACTGCTCGTGTGGAGCGTGGCGGTCATCGCCGACAGCGCACAATTCTCCACACTCGTCACGCGCGTCGTGGCACCGCATGCCATCGGCACTGCCCTCACGCTCCAGACATCGATCGGCTTCCTCCTCACGACGATCACGATTCAGCTCGTGCCCGTTGTTGCCGGCGTGGCTGGCTGGCGCTATGCGTTCCCGATTCTGGCGGTCGGACCGGCACTGGGCATCGCGGCGATTCGTCGCCTACGCATCTAGCGCGCGCGTCAGTCCGACCCGAGCATCGCACGCCCCACCGCATCGCGATCGAGCGGCGCCTCGCGAAGCGTGCCTGCGTAGGCCACGAGCACTCGCGATGCGAGCGAGAGCACCTCGTCCAGGTCGCTCGAGTAGACGACAACCGCCGCCCCGCGATCGCGTGCCGCGCGGAGTCGCGCATGAACGTCCGCGGTGGCGCGAACGTCCAGGCCCCGCGTTGGGTTCTCAACAACCAGTGCGAGCCCTCGCCCGCTCGGGGTTGCCGTGCCATCGAACGCGTCATCGAGCTCGCGGGCGAGCACGAGCTTCTGCTGATTTCCTCCGGAGAGGGTGCGCATCGGTGCGCGCACATCTGCCCCACGCACGTCGAACGCCTGCATGAGCGCCACGGTGTGAGCGTGCACGCCGTTCCAGTGGATCAGCCCTTTCCGCCCACCGGCGCCTCGGAGGGCTACGTTCTCGCCAAGGGACCGGTCCAGCAGGACCGCGTCGTGGTGACGATCCTCCGGCACAAACCCCACGACCGGCGGACGCTCGAGCAACCCGCTGGTCGCCTCGAGGCGTCCGGCTAGAGCACGGAGCAGGTGGCGTTGGCCGCCGCCCTCGACACCCACGACACCAACGATCTCCCCTCCCCGCACCG
>JBJMNM010000809.1:0-12552 GCA_045804305.1 Gemmatimonadaceae bacterium
ACGTTGGGCAGTCCGACGATGCCGAGTCTGAGCATTGATCGCGCGAGGGGATGTCGTTGGTGGTCTCGAAACCTAATCGGCTGTTCGGTTGACCTGCCGACAGGAAGGTGGGCGCACGGCGTTCAGGACCGGCCCATGCCGACGCCGGCTCGCGGTCGCCGCTACGGCGCCTTGCCCGCGCGACTCTGCACGTCCAGCGCGCCCTTGACGCCGGTGCGGACCCAGGCTTCCACCGCGTCGGTCATGACGGGAAAGAGCGCGCGAATCGCCTCGCCTTCGCGCTTGCCCACAACGCCCAGCACGTGGTCCGACAGCGGACCGCCGGGCGCACGCTCGGGGTCACCGACGCCGATCCGCAGTCGCGGATACTGCTGCGTGCCGAGCGCCTGCTGCACGGATTTGAGGCCGTTGTGGCCGGACGTGCCTCCCTCGCCGCGCAGGCGCCACGTGCCCACCGGGATCGCGGCTTCGTCCACGAGCACCATCAGGTCGGTGGCCGGCGACCAGAACGGGCGCCGTGCGTATGTCACGAGCACACCACCCGAGAGGTTCATGTACGTCTGCGGCTTCACGAGACGCACCGTCTCCTTCACGCCGGGCAGGTGGCCCTGCGCGATCTTCGACTGTCCGTCCTTCTTCCAGCCGTCGAAGCCCCAGCGATCGGCGAGGTGATCGAGCAGCCACCAGCCCGCGTTGTGCCGCGTGTGCTCGTACTCCTTGCCCGGATTGCCCAGCCCCAGGATCACCTTCATCGGCGTGGTCGCGTCGTCGTCGGGGAGAAGCGACGACGGCTCCGCCCCGTGAGGGAGGAGCCGTCGCAGGAGTGCAGCGAGAACGGTGCGAATTACTTCGCCGCCTCTTCGTCTTCCTTCGTCTTGCGGATGAGCTCCGGCTCGGCGGCGCCCTCGACGACCTCCTCCGGCTTCTCCTCCACCACGGCGCGCGGCGCGATCACGGCGCAGATCGTCGTGTCCTCGTCGGTCAGCACCTCGAGCCCTTCGGGGAGCTTGAGGTCGCGGACGTGCAGCGAGTGGCCCATCGCCAGGTCCGTGACGTCCACGTCGATGTGGTTCGGGATGTTCGACGGATCGACGTTCACCTCGATGCTGTGCACGATCTGCTCGAGCAGTGCGCCGCTGAGGCGCACACCCTCCGGAATGCCGACGAACACGAGCGGGATGTCGACGATGACCTTCTCGCCGGCCACGAGCTCCATGAAGTCGACGTGCAGGATCTGCTTCTTGAACGGGTGACGCTGGATCTCGCGGATCAGCGTCTTGGTCGTCGCCTTGGCGAGCGTGAGCTCGATGACGGTGCTGCCGGCGGCGATGCCCGACAGGAGCTTGTCGAGATCGCGCGCGTTGACGGCGAGCGCCTGCGGCTGGCGGCCATGGCCGTAGACGATGCCAGGAACCTGTCCGGCCGCGCGGAGCTTGCGGGCGAGGCCCTTGCCGGTGTCGGAGCGCAGCTCGGCGCTGAGAGTTGCGGATGCCATTGGTGATGTCCTTCGTGAAACGGTCTTCGACTGCAGCGAACCGCGAATCCGGTGCTACTCTCAGGCGGCTGCGTCCGCCCTACCATGCCGGTGCTGCGAAGCAGCACATCGCGGGACTGACGACTACAAACTACGTGCTTCGGTTTCTCGGCTTTCGGTTCTCGGCCTGCCTCGGGAGGCCGATGCGTCCCGAGGCAGGCCGAGAACCGACGAACCGAAAACCGACAAGCGCTCTTCCAGTCATTTCAATCGAACAACGAGCTGACGGACTGCTCCGCGTGCGTGTACCTGATGGCCTTGCTCAGGAGCTCTCCAACAGACAGGATCGTCAGCTTCTCGAACCGTCGCTCCGGCGGCGTGAGGATCGTGTCCGTGATCACCACTTCCTTGACCGGCGAGTCGGTGAGCCGCTGCACGGCCGGGCCGCTCAACAAGCCATGCGTCGCGCACACGTACACGTCGTTCGCGCCCAACCGCTTCAGGGCTTGCGCGGCCTCCGTCACCGTGCCCGCCGTATCGATCATGTCGTCGGCCAGGATGCAATCGCGTCCCTCCACTTCACCGACGACGTTCACCACTTCACTCACGTTGGCGCGCGGCCGGCGCTTGTCGATGATCGCCAGCGACGCGTCGAGCCGCTTCGCGAAGCCACGCGCCATCTTCGCCGCCCCCACGTCGGGTGCCACGATCACGACGTCCTTCAACTGCTTGCGGCGGAAGTAGCCGCTCAGCACCGGCATCGCGTACAGATGGTCGACGGGGATGTCGAAGAATCCCTGTAGCTGGTGCTGATGAAAATCGATGCCCAACACCCGATCAGCGCCCGCGCTCATGATCATGTTCGCCATGAGCTTTGCGCCGATCGCCACCCGCGGCTGATCCTTCCGGTCCTGCCGCGAATAGCCATAGTACGGCATCACCACCGTGATGCGCGCCGAGCTGGCCCGCCGTGCCGCATCGATCAGGAGCAGCAGCTCCATGATGTTCTCGGCCGGCGCGTTGGTCGGCTGCACGATGAAGACGTCATTGCCGCGGACGTTCTCATCGATCCGCACGAAGATCTCCCCGTCGGCGAACCGGCTGCACGTGAGCTTGCAGAGCTCGATGCCCAGCTGCCGGGCGATCTCTTCGGCGAGCGGACGGTTTCCCGTCCCAGCCAACAGCTTGAACCCGTGAGCCGGTACGGCGAGGCCGTCCATGCAGAGCCTTGTAAAGTAAGGTGGGATAGCGACTTGGTCAAACCCAGCACGTTCTCGAGTTGCCCCTCTTGGATTCGAACCAAGATTCGTGGCTCCAAAGGCCACTGTCCTGCCATTGGACGAAGGGGCAGCAGGCCGTCCTCAGCCCGGAAAGCTAGTCGAGCGCCGACACCGGCTCAACTCGCACCGCGCTCTGCGTGATCACGTGCCGAAGGGCCGACGGACGCTCGGCCCCCGCCTGCTCGACCCAGAACTTGTAGATCGAGGAATGAGGGACGGCGAACACCGTGGAGCCGGACCCGCTCATCATCGCCACGGCACACTCCACGGAGGTCAGCCCCGTCACGATGTCCGCGATCTCCGGGTGCCGCTCGGCCACCACCGGCTGGAAGTCGTTCACGGCGAGCTGCTGGATGGTCTCCCAGTGCGAGAGCGACGCCGGATCCAGCGCAACCGGCTCGCGTCCCGCGGGCACCTCGGCGGCCTCGCGAGCCCGCGCAAGCCATCCGTACGCCTCTGCCGTGTTCACGGAGAACGGCGGGACGAGCAGCAGCACCTCGCGCGTCGGCGGCGGATGGAGCGCGAGCATCCGCTCGCCGCGGCCCCAGGCGAGCGCGTACGCATGCTCGCTCGTCAGGAAGGGAACGTCGGCGCCGATCGTCGCGGCGATCTCGAGCAGGCGTGCCGCACCCAGCGGCGCCTCGGCCATCGCGTCGAGGGCGCGGAGCACCGCGCCGGCGTCGGCGCTACCGCCGCCCAGGCCGCCGCCAATCGGAATGCGCTTCTCGAGCTCGATCGCGAAGCCGTCATGCACGTCCGCAGCTGCGCCGTACGCGATGGCGGCGCGCCACGCGAGATTCTTCTCCACCGGACCGAGGCCTACGTCATCCACGTCGCCGCTCACGTCCAGCGAGCGTGACCTCGCGCGCCGCACGCGCAGCACGTCCGCCAGCGCGAGACGAAGCAGCAGCGTTTCGATCTGATGATATCCGCTCTCTTCGCGCGCCAGGATCCGCAGGCGAAGGTTGATCTTCGCCTGGGCGGCGACCTGCACCGCGCGTGCACCGCGCAGCGGCGAGGTCACGCCGCCGGCGTCTGGCTCGACGACGGGCGCTCTTCGGTCACCGCCCGCTCCGCGCCGCCGAGGTCATCCATCGAGAGCCCCGCGCGCACGAAGTACCAGGCGCCGATCAGGGTGATGGGAACGAATGACAACGCGTGGAAGCTGATCGCCCACGCGAGCGCCGCGTCCTTCGGCACCCCATACAGACCGAGGCCGAGCTGTCCGAGCGCCTCGAACACGCCGAAGTATCCCGGCGCCTGCGGCACCGCCACGCCAACCGCGATCAATCCCTGGAGAAAGAGCGCGGCGGAGAACGGGGCGTTGATGCCGAAGGCGCGGAACGCGATCCAGAAGGCGGCCGCATTGCAGAGCCAGTGCGCCACCGTCCACCCGAACACGAGCGCGAAGCGGCCCGGCGTGCGCAGCACGCTCAGCCCCTGAATGATCGAGACGATGGCGGCGCGGCCTCTGGCCTCGAGTCGCGGGATGAGCCGCCGCGCGACCGTCTCGTAGACGGACAGCACGCGTGCGGGAAAGAGGACCATGGCGTACATCGCCACCATCACGATCACGATGAAGACGACGCCGCCGACCGCATAGCTCGAGGCCGACCGTCCGAGCACCTGCGCGCCCCGCGGGAACGCGGGGTCGAGCATGGAGAAGAACATCAGGCCGAACACCACGATGGCGTCGAACAGGCGGTCCACGGCGAGCGACGCGAATGCAGCGGGGAAGGACACCTTCGGCGTGGAGCGCGACAGCGCGTATGCGCGCGCGAACTCGCCCGCGCGCACCGGCACCACGTTGTTGATCATCATGCCGATGACCGTGGCGCTCCACAGCGGCGCGAAGGGGAGATCCGGCGCGATGGGGTCGAGAATCGGACGCCAGCGGATGGCGCGCAGGGGGAAGGTGCACGTCGCCACCACCACGGACAGCAGCAGCAGCCCGGGGTCCGCGCGACGAACGACGTCCACGACCGTCGCGAGCTGGATGCCCTTGAAGGCGAAGACGAGGAATCCGACGCTCAGCAGGATGCCGATGGCGCCGCGCCAGCCGAATTTCATCAGGTTGGTCCGGTCAGTCTGTGAGCGCGAGATCGAGCAGGTCGAACAGCTCGCTGAGCGCCGTGGGGTCGAGCGGGCCGCCGCGCTGCCGCAGCTCGTCGCGAATCGCGCGCGCGCGCTCGATCGCCGCCCGTCCGCGATACAGCAGCACGTCGATGGGCACGGCCGGCTGCTCCGCGAGCGTGATCGGATTGCTGAGGGGCGTCTTGGGCAGCGTGTCGAGGCTGCGGATGCCGCGATCCAGCAGATCGCCGAGCGCCGCCGCGCCCGCGGCGGGAGTGGGATGCCGCGTGCCGCCGGGAATGCCGACGAGCGGCGAGCTCACCGGCGGCGTCGGTGTCGGCCGCAACCGGTCCGACGCCGATGCCATGATCGGCGCGCCGACGATCGGCGTCATCATGCCGCTTGGCGTCCGCGACGGCTGCTGCGCTGGCCGAGCTGCCGCGGGAGCGGCGGCCGCAGGAGCCTGGACCGCTGCAGCCGCGCCCATCCCGGGGGTGTTGCGCGCCGTCTGGAGGGAGGCCAGGCGCTCCTTGAGCGAACCGGCTGCGACGCCGGGCTGGGCCAGCAGCGTCGCCACCTCGTCGAGCGAGTCGAGTGCGCGAGCGTCGAGCTGAACGGCCGCTTCGTTGTGCGAGGCGACGAATCGCGCCACGTCCATCTCGCCAAAGCTCTCCGCGGCCTGTCGCAGCGAGCGAAGCGCCTGGCGCAGTCCGCGCCGCACGCGCTCGCGCGCCAGATCGTCACGCGCACCGCGCGCGTCGGACACGAGGCGGCGAAGGTGCTCTCCCTGGCTCACCACCTCGAGCCGGAATCGCTCGGCGGGCGAGGTCGGCGGGTTCGGCGCCGCTTCCACCAGCGTAGGGCCGCCGTCGGTGAAGAAGAGCTCCGAGATGGGGACGACGCGCTCCGCGCCCGTCTCACGCTCCTGCATCGCGTCGAGCGCTGCGGCGAACCGCGCAATATCCGGATTGGCCGGATCGATCTCCTTGCCGGCGCGCATGGCCGCGGCGACGGCACGCAGCAGCGTGGCCGCGGCGTTGAGGAGTGCCACGCGCTCCGCGCTCAGGGCCGGCTCATCACCCAGCTCCAGGGGATGCGCCGCCTGCTCGGCTGCCTCGAGCACGTCGGCGAGCGACGCATGATCCTTCACGCTCGCGATGCCGCGCAATGCGCGCACGCGGCCCAGCACGTTGCCGGCCGCGTCGCGGTCGGTCGGGCGCGTGGCGAGGAGCTCCAGGCCGGCGCCGATGTTGGACGCCTCGGTGGCCAGATAGCTGTCGTGGCCGGCGGTGGTCGGGCTCGCGAGCGGGGTCGGCGGGCGCACCGGCACATAGCGCGTCAGCTCGGTGACGCGCGCGCGGGCGCGGGCATCGTCGCCCGGGCCCCACGCGCGCACGTTGCGCAACAGCAGCTTGCAGTCGTCCACCGTGGCGACGAGCACGCCGCCGAGTGCCCCGTCCCACGAGATGGATCCCTCGCGCAGCGCGCGCCCCACCCGCTCGAGCCCCGCGGCCATCTCGGCGAAGGCCGGCAGCTTCGCCATCGTCGCGCTCCCGCGCAGCGCGCGCGCCGCGCGCTGCAGCGCATCCGCATCGATGCCAGCCCCGCTGCCCGCCTTGAGCTGGGCATCGAGCTGGTCGATGTAGTCGCTGGCTTCGAGGACGAAGAAGTCGAGGAATCCGACGGGGGAGGGGACCGTCATGTCGGCTTCTGACTGTTGAGCAGGCCGTGAGGGAACATCGTGCGACGAAGTTAGAGGCCTAGCCGGGCGGCGTCCATTGCCGCGCGGAGCTCGCGCACCGCCGTCTCGATCCCCACGAAGATGGCGCGCGAGATGACGTGATGGCCGATGTTCAGC
This sequence comes from Gemmatimonadaceae bacterium, assembly GCA_045804305.1. GTDB lineage: Bacteria > Gemmatimonadota > Gemmatimonadetes > Gemmatimonadales > Gemmatimonadaceae > AG11. The sequence continues at coordinate 6,686 of JBJMNM010000809.1, forward strand.
TCCTCGATCTCCGGAATCGCGGCAACGGGACCGACGTTCGAGGTCGTGAGCCCATGGCCGGCGTGCACGGCCAGCCCGAGCGACTTGCCCAGGCGCGCGGCCTCGCGGAGCGCAGTGAGCGGGGCTCCTTCGCCGGGCGCGTGGGCGTAGGTTCCGGTGTGCAGCTCCACGGCATCGGCACCCAGGTCGCGTGAGCGGGTAATACTCTCGCGGTCGGGATCGATGAACAGGCTGCTGCGGATTCCGGCTCCGCGAAGCCGCGCGAGCGCCGCGGCGAGCGGTTTGGCCGAGGCGGCCACATCGAGCCCGCCCTCGGTGGTGACTTCTTCGCGCTTTTCGGGTACGAGCGTGACCTCGTGCGGGCGCAGGCGCTCGGCGAGGGCGAGCATCTCCGGGGTGCACGCCATCTCGAGGTTGAATGTCGTGGCCGTTGCGGCGATGGCGAGGACGTCGGGGTCCTGGATGTGGCGCCGGTCCTCTCGCAGATGGGCCGTGATGCCGTCCGCGCCGGAGCGCTCGCAGAGTGTGACGGCGCTCACGGGAACCGGCTCGGTTCCACGCCGCGCCTGTCGCACGGTCGCGATGTGGTCGATGTTGATGTACAGCCGCTGTCGCGTGGTCGGCATGGAGGTGATGTCAGGTGGACGGTTGCCGCGGCACAGCCGCACGGATTACGTTCGCATTCAAATCTCGAGGAGATCACGAGTGAGAAAGCTGCTTATCGGACTGCTCCTTGCCGCGGCGTGCAGGTCGCGCACCGTGGAAGTTCCGCAGACCAGTCAGGAGGCCGGTCCACGGCCGGCGCTCGCCGCGTTCCTCGGCGCCGTGCGCTCGAGTGACCTTCAGGCGATGTCCAGCGTGTGGGGTGACAAGAACGGCCCCGTCCGCGACAGCAGGAAGATGACGCGCGAGGACATGGAGCGACGCGAGCTCATCATGATGTGCTACTTCCGTCATGACAAGTATCGCATCCTCGGTGAATCGCCGGCGCCGGACAACGAGCGGGTCTTCCAGGTGGAGCTCAGCAAGGGAACTCTCCGGCGCACGACGAATTTCTATGTCACGCAGGGCGGCGATCGGTGGTACGTGCGCTACGCCGAGATGGAGCCGGTCAAGGATCTCTGCGCCGACAAGAAGTAGCGGCGAGCGACGACGTGGTGCGCCGGTCAGAGCTCGGTGAGCTCAATCAGCACCCCACCCGTAGCGCTCGGATGCAGGAACGCGATACGTTTTCCCTCCGCGCCGAGTCGCGGTGTCTCGTCGATGAGACGGATACCTCCCGACCGGCAGCGGGCAAGCGTGGCGTCGAGATCGTCGACGGCGAAGCAGATGTGGTGGATGCCGGGGCCCTTTTTCGCGACGAACCTGGTGATCGGACTGTCGGGCGACTGGCCCTCGAGGAGCTCCACGAGCGACTCGCCGGCCGCGAGCCCCGCGATCCGCGCGCCATCTGCGTCATCGAGCGGGACGTCGGGAAGGCCGAGGATGTCGCGGTAGAACGGCAGGATCTCGTCGAGCGCGCGCACGGCGATGCCCACATGGGCGATGCGCGGCGCGCGGCGAGGAACATCGGACATTGTTGGTGCGCTGAGGAGTAGGTGCGCGGCGCTGAATACTAATTCCAGGGGCGAGCCTCAAGGAGGCCTCGCCAGGAGACGAGGAGAAGGATGTCGAATGCAACGGCGGTGACGGACGCGGACTTCGAGGCGGAGGTCGAGAAGGCCGATGGCCTCACGGTGGTGGACTTCTGGGCCACGTGGTGTGGGCCGTGCCGAATGATCGCGCCGATCCTGGACCAGCTGGCCGTGGATTACGACGGGCAGGTCAAGGTGGCGAAGCTCGACGTGGACGCAAACATCAAGACGGCCACGAAGTTCAACGTGCGCTCCATTCCCATGCTGCTGTTCTTCAAGGGCGGGAAGGTGGTCGACCAGATCGTGGGCGCGGTGCCGCGGCAGGCCATCGAGGCCAAGTTCAAGCAGCACGTGGCGTGACAGCCGCGCCGGTCGACCGTCCTCCTGTTGGACCGGTTGACTCGGTATAGAGAACGGGGTTGCCCGACGATAATTCGGTGGGCAGCCCCGTTCTCCGTGACCGGTCGATCAGCCGTCCAGCATTGAGAGCCGTTCCGGCCCTTCTCCCGCCCTGATGCCCGCCACCGTCACAGGCCTTCGGTATCCCTGCACGCGCGTGTTGCTCCCGCGCACCCGCCTGGCCTACGTCCACGTGAAGAACCTGCTCACCGATGCGAAGCGCGATCGGGGAGCGCGCGTGTCGGGCTACGTGGCGATCTGGCTGCCGGAAGAGTTCCTGGTGCTCTACCTGCAGGCTGGCGAGCTGGTGAACGCCTGCCTGCACGACGGCCACAGCTTTCAGCCCATCGCCATCGGGGCGGCGGTCGAGAAGGTGCCGATCGAGCCGGAGTACGGCGAGATCTGCTTTCACGAGGCCGACGACACGCAGCTGGCATGCATGTACGCCACGCAGACCACCGTCCCCGACTCGTGGCCCGCCGAGCTGCGCACCACCGACCCCGCCGCGCTGTTTCCCTATCTCATGGCGTCCACCTTCGACGGGCTCGTGGAGATCGCGCACGAGGGGGCGGTGAACTACCTCCTCTTCCGGAACGGCGTGGTGGAGACCACCTACCTCGCCGGGATGCAGGGCGGCTCCATGGTGGATCGCGTGAGCCGGCTCTTCGACACCGAGCGTCGAGCGCTGCACCTGATCGTTCGGCGCTGGCCGCATCCCGCGCCCATTCCGGTGCAGGCGCCCACCGGGCTCGTGCAGGCCTACCGCGACCTCGCCACATCGCTCGTGCTTCGGCTCGTGGCGGACGGACGCGAGAGCGCGCCGGCGATCGCCGAGCATGCCCGGCAAACGTTGCTGACCACCCATCCGGCGCTCGATGGGCTATCCTTCAGCGGACGGCCGCCGCGCGCGGTGGTCGCCGATGCCGACGCGCTCACGGCGGGAATCGCCGCGCTCATCAACGAGCTGCTCTGGGCGGCGGGCGACCAGGCGGGCGACGGCCCGGCGGCCATGCTGCGGGATCTCATGCACGATCGACGACATCTCTTTCAGAGCGCGGGGCTCTATGAGCGAATCGCGTGGAAGGTGACCTGAACGGCCCAGGACGGGGAACGCTGTACGTCGTGAGCACCCCCATCGGTCACATGGGGGATTTTTCTTTTCGCGCCGTGGAGACGCTCAAGCAGGTGGCGGCGGTGCTGGCGGAGGACACGCGGCACACCACGAACCTGATGAAGCGCTACGAGATCGCCACGCCGCTCGTGTCGTACCACGAGCACAACGAGGCGAAGACGACGCCGCGGCTGGTCGAGCGTTTGCTGCGCGGCGAGAGTCTGGCACTAGTGTCCGATGCCGGCACTCCACTGCTGTCCGATCCCGGGGCGCGATTGGTGCGCGCTGCGATCGACGCGGGCGTCACCGTGTCCCCCATCCCCGGCGCGTCCGCGCTCCTGTCGGCGCTGGTCGCTTCGGGCCTCGACGTGGACCGATTCACCTTCCATGGCTTCCTGGCGCGCAAGGGTGCGGAGCGCCGCCTGGCCATGGAGGAGATCGTTCGGTCGAGACACGCGTCGGTCGTGTACGAGTCGCCGAATCGGGTCGGAGAAACATTGGCTGAGCTCGCTGAGGCCGGCGCAGCCGACCGGGCAACGGTCGTCGCGCGGGAGCTGACCAAGCATTATGAGGAAACGCGTCGCGGAACGGTCTCGGAACTCGCGGCGTACTATACAGATGCATCGCCACGCGGGGAGATCGTGATCGTGATTGCCGGAGCCGACGCGAGGCAGGAAGCGGGCGCGAGCGAGGAACAGCTTCGCGCGCGCGCCGCCGAGCTGCGCGGCGAAGGCCGAACGGCGCGCGACATTGCCGCCGCGCTGTCGGCGGAGCTTGGTGCGCCGCGCAACGTGGCATATCGGGTGGCGCACGAATGAGCGGCGCTCGAGGTCTGGGTGGGATCGTGCGGGTGGCTGTGGCCGCGGCAGCGCTCCTGCCGCTCGTGGGCGCCCGGGAGACGCCGCGACTCACCGTGGCCCGCCTGCAGTACGACGGCGGCGGTGACTGGTACGCGAATCCCTCGAGCCTGCCCAACCTGTTGGCCGCGATCCGCGCCCGAACGGCGTTCCCGGTGGAGAACACGGAAGCGCGCGTCACGATCATGGACGCCAAGCTCTGGGATTATCCGTTCCTGCACATGACGGGGCATGGGAACGTGAAGCTGAGCGACGAGGAAGTGGTGCGCCTGCGCGAGTATCTCATGCGCGGCGGTTTCCTCCACGCCGACGACAACTACGGCATGGACGAGAGCTTCCGCCGCGAGATCAAACGTGTCTTCCCCGACCGCGCGCTGGTGGATGTGCCGCTGTCGCACCCGATCTATCATGCGGTGTACGACTTCCCGAAAGGCGTGCCCAAGATCCACGAGCACGACGGCAAGCCGGCGCGGGGGTTCGGCATCTTCATCGGGGACCGGCTGGCCGTGTACTACACCTTCTCGAGCGACCTGGGGAATGGGTGGGAAGATCCGGAGACGTACCATGATCCCGCCCCGCTGCACGAGGCCGCGCTTCGCATGGGCGTGAACCTCTTCGTGTACGCCGTGACGAGTCGGCCGGTGCCATGACCAGACACGCCTCGACGATCGGTGGGTTGGTCGAACACGAGCGCCGCCACGTGCGCCGCTCGGAGCTGGCCGCAGCGGTATTGTTCGGCGCCGGTGCGACGTCGCTCGTGCTGGGACTCGGGGCTGCGCTGCTCGGCAGCGCGCGCTGGTTGATCCTTCCGCGCGCCATCCCATTCGTCGTGTGGCTCGTGGTGGGCGCCGCGCTGCTGGCGCTCGCCGAGCTCACGCGCCGACGTTTGCGCGGTGGCGGCAGCGCGGCGCAGATCGCCCTCGCGATCGAGAGCGAACAGGGCCTGAGGAGGGGACTGCTGGTTGGCGCGATCGAGCTCGAAGGCAGCGGAGCGCTGGCGGCACGTGCCGCCTCGGCTGCGCGCGCGTCGTTGCCGCAGGGTGCACCGCTGGCGCCGGCGCTGCGGCGCACCAGCTCGCGGCGCGCCGCGCTCGGTCTGGGAGCCGCCGCCGCGGGCGTGCTCGTGTTGTCGAGCGCGACACCACTATTCGGTGACGGACTGCGCGTAGTGATGCGCCCGCTCGACGCGTGGCGCGGTGCCCTGCTCGATCGGCCGCGCATCGAGGGGGCGCCGAGGGAGTTGCTGCGCGGTTCGCCGCTGCGGGTGGTGGTCCGCGCACCGGGCCGCGCGAAGGTCGTGCTGGCCGGACGTCAGACGGGCGAGCCGTGGCGCTTCGATACGCTCGCCGTGGATCCCGGCACCGACGAAGCCCGATGGACGCTCCCTGCGCTGCGCGGCGATCTCCGCCTCGTCGCCACCGACGGGCGTGCGACGAGCGACAGCGTGGTCGTTCGCGCCGCCGACCGGCCATTCCTCGGCGCCGTCACGATCCATGTGACGTATCCCGCGTATCTGGCCCGGCCCGCTGAAGCGCTGCCCATCGGTGAGCCGCTTCGGCTTCCGCGCGGCACCACGCTCACCATCGCCGGCCGCGCGTCAGTGCCGCTCGATCTCGTGATGTTGAGCGGCATGGGCACCGAGTCGTATTCGCTCACGCCGTCGGGACACACGTTCAGCGGGCGATTCGTCGTGTCGCGTTCGATGCGGCTCGCCTGGCGAGCATCCGGACCGCTCGGTGCCGTGCCCGACGTGCCGCCGCCCCTCGAGATCGAGCTGCTCGGCGACGCGCCGCCGCAGGTGAGCATCGTCGCGCCAACCGCGGACACCGTGCTCGCGATCGACGATCGCGTGAGCCTCGGTCTCAG
>JBJMNM010000810.1:0-3851 GCA_045804305.1 Gemmatimonadaceae bacterium
ACGCAGCAGCTCACCATGCACGGTGTCGCCATCGGGACGCCGGCATACATGGCGCCCGAGCAGATCGACGGCGGCGAGCTGGATGGGCGCGGCGACATCTACAGTCTTGGCCTCCTGACATGGGAGATGCTCTCCGGCCGGCGTCCGTGGGAGGGCGAGGCCCTCTACTCCGTGCTCTATCACCAGAAGCACGTGGGGCTGCCGGACGTGCGCACGCTGCGACCCGACGTGCCCGCACGCCTGGCCATGGCGATCGAGGGCGCGACGGAGAAGGAGCGCGAGGCGCGCTGGCAGAGCGTCGATGAGTTGATCGCCGCGCTCGATGGCGACGCTCCGCCGCGGCGCCCACCGACGGCCGTCCCCATCACCAGCGAGACCGTGCGCGTCACGCGACCGCTGGTCGCGGCGCCCGCCGACGTCTCCATCGCGCCGGCGCCCGTCGCGCTGGCATCATCACAGCCGCCAGAGCCGATCGGTTGGCCGAGCCCGAGCCGGCGCGTGCTCGCGGCCGGCGCGCTGGTGTCCCTCGTCGCGCTCATCCTTCTTGCGAGAGGTGTGCAGGCCTGGTCGGATGGCGCCGCGACACGCGGGCAACGGTCGCCCGCCGCGACGGTCGTCGCCGCTCGCGCAACGAGTACGGGAGCGGTCGTTCCGCAGGGCGCGCTGACGGCGCCGAGCGCGCCCATCGCCGCGGATTCCTCCCTCATCGGCGGAGACGCGCCGATCGGCATCTCCATCGGCCCGCCACTGACTGTGCCGATACCAATACCAACAGCAGTGAAGAAGGCATCGCCGCGCGACAGCGGGGGTAGAGCGACGGGAAGCTCCGTGCCGAGCGGTCTCACCATTCCTGACCCGACGCCGCCCGCGCCGCCCGCTCGCTCCGTTGCTGGAACGCGCATGCGCATCGTCGCCGGGGGGCGCCACACCTGCCTCATTGCGGCCGACGGTCGCGGCTTCTGCTGGGGCGGCAACGATCGCGGACAGTTGGGGACGGGGGGAACGGCGCGGATGGCGACGCCCGCGCTCATCGCAACCGAGCGGCGGTTCACCGCCGTCGCGCCGGGTCTGTCGCACAGCTGCGCGCTGGATGCCGACGGCGCCGCCTGGTGCTGGGGAGAGAACGATCGCGGGCAGCTTGGCGATCGGAGCACCACGACGCGCGTCGCGCCGGTGCGAGTCGCGGGTGAACATGCCTTTCGTTCCATCGCCACCGGCGCTTCGCATACCTGCGCGCTCGACATGGGCGGCGGCGCCTGGTGCTGGGGAGCGAACGGTTTCGGCCAGCTCGGGGCCGGTGACACGAAGGATCGGACCGCGCCGGTCGCGGCGGACGGCGATCGTCACTTCACGAGCCTCGTCGCCGGGTGGAACTTCACCTGTGCACTCGATGCCGACCGACGCGCGGTGTGCTGGGGCGACGGCAGCGCGGGGCAGCTTGGCGATGGCCGCACGACCGGCCGGCGCACATCCGTGACTGTCGGGGGCGAGGGCCGTTCCGGCTTCTCGTTCATCAGCGCGGGAAGCGCGCACGGTTGCGGCATCACGCCAGGCGGCGAGGGCTACTGCTGGGGTGACAACTCCGGTGGCCAGCTCGGCGACGGCTCGACGACCAACCGCGCCACGCCGGTGCGGGTCGCCGGCGACGTACGTTTCGTCGCCATCACGACGGGAGCGGTTCATAGCTGCGCGCTCACCGAGGAAGGCGAGGCCTTCTGCTGGGGTCGTAACACGTATGGGCAGCTGGGAGACGGTGGGACCGAAGATCACGCCACTCCCGTGCGCGTCGCGGGCGGTCACGCGTTCACGACCATCCGCGCCTTCGGCTCGCATACCTGCGGCACCACGGCGTCGGACGAGGCCTTCTGCTGGGGCTACAATCTCGACGGGCAGCTCGGTGACGGGACGCGCACGCATCGCACGCGTCCGACATACGTGGAGCGGCCAGCGGGCCAATGACCATCACAGGGTGCGCGCCTGGTGGCTGGTGTCGGCTCCGGCATCCGATCCCGTGGCTTGCGGCGGTGCTCGCCCTGTCGTGCGGCAACCCTACCGGCGTGGATCTCGCGCCCACCAGCGAAGTGTCGGCGGTGGCCGTGGATCCGGCCGCGTCTACTGTCGCCATCGGCGCCGAGCTGCCGCTGCGTGCAGTGGTGATGGATGGAACGGGACACGCGGCTTCCGGCGCATCGGTGATCTGGTCGGTGCGGGATCCGGGCATTGCCAGCGTTTCCACCACGGGTGTGGTAGCCGGCCGCGCGGTGGGCACCACGCAGGTAGCCGCGAGCGCCGGCGGTAAGTCCGGCATCGCGACGATCACGGTGCAGCCACCGCCGGTGGCCAGCGTCGTCGTGTCGCCGGCTCCGCTGTCGCTCGCGCTCGGTCAGGTCAAGCCGCTCGCCGTCGTCACGCGCGACGCAGGCGGCGCGGCGCTCGCTGGGCGCTCGGTGAGCTGGTCGAGCGCGAACGCGAGCGTTGCCGTCGTGTCACCGGAGGGCGCCGTGACCGCAACCGGAATCGGCACCACGATGGTCACCGCAACGAGCGAGGGAGTGAGCGGCAGCACGACGGTCACGGTGACCCCGGTGCCGGTAGCCACGGTACTGGTCCAACCGACCACCGTGACCGTGACGGCGGGCCAGAGCGCCGCGTTGGACTTCGTGCTGAAGGATGCGACGGGCACTCCGTTGGATCGCACGGATCGTCCCGTGGTCTGGAGCTCGAGCGACCATGCGGTGGCCCGAGTGTCCAGCGCCGGTGTGGTCACGGGCGTCGCTCCCGGTCAGGCGACGATCACCGCCACCAGAGAAGGTGTGTCTGGAAGCTCGGCCGTCACGGTCGTGACGGTTCCGGTCGGCAGCGTGACGCTGCAGCCGAGCGCGGCGAGCCTGATCGTGGGAGAGTCGGCGACGCTCACGGCGGCGACGAGCGATGCCGGCGGCGGACCACTGGCCAACCGCGTCGTGACCTGGACCTCGAGCGATGCGAGCGTGGCAACGGTGACGAGCACGGGTGTCGTGACCGCCATTCGACCAGGCAGCGCGATGATCACCGCTGCCAGCGAAGGCAAGTCCGGCAGCGCGACGATCTCGGTCGTGCGTGCGCCGGTGCTCGCCGTCACGGTGGAGCCGGCGACGTTGAGCATCCCCAGCGGTCAGAGCCGACCGCTCACCATCACCGTGACCGACGCGAATCACGTCATCGTCAGCGACCGTGACGTCGTGTGGACGTCGAGCAACGAGCTGGCCGCCACCGTGTCGCCCAACGGCATCGTGACGGCCCACGCCCTCGGCTCGGCGACGATCACGGCGACGAGCGAGGGAAAGAGCGGGAGCGCGCAGGTCACCGTGACGGGCGCCGCGGTCGGCAGCGTCACGGTGGAACCGGCGTCGCCGAGCGTGACGGTCGGCCAGACGACGACGCTCACGGCGACGGTGACGGACGCGAACGGCACCGTCGTCACGGACCGCGTCGTCACCTGGTCATCGAGCAACAATACCGTGGCGACGGTGAGCGCGACCGGCATCGTCAGCGCAATCGCCGCCGGCACCGCGGTCATCACCGCGACGACGAGCGACGGAAAGTCGGGGAGCGCGAGCGTTACCGTCACGTCGCTTCCAGTAGGAAGCGTGGCAATCGAACCGACAGGCACGACGCTGCTCCCCGGAGCGAGCACCACTCTCACCGCCACGGTGCGGGATGTCGCAGGCACAGTCGTGACGGATCGTTCCGTCACCTGGACGTCGAGCAACATCCTCGTGGCGAGCGTCTCGACGACCGGCGTCCTCACCGCCGTCGCGCCCGGCTCCGCGACGATCACCGCCACCGCCGAAGGGAAGAGCGGAACGTCG
>JBJMNM010000811.1:0-2344 GCA_045804305.1 Gemmatimonadaceae bacterium
ACGCGGTCGCGGCGCTCGTCGGCGCCCTTGCTCCATTCGCGCGTGACGGACGCTACCGTCTGCGGCGATCCCTGGATGGCGGTGCGTTGCATGTAGTGCAGCACGCCGCGCACGCCGCCCATCTCCTCGCCGCCGCCGGCCCGGCCCGGGCCGCCGTGCACGAGATGCGGCAGCGGCGAGCCGTGGCCGGTGGATTCCTTCGCGCTGTGGCGATTGACGAGCATCAGGCGGCCGTGATAGGCCGCGGTGCCGAGGGCGACCTGTCGCGCCACGTCGTCGCGCGCGGTGAACAGCGAGCCGACGAGACTGCCCTTCCCCAGCTTCGCCAAGGCGATCGCTTCATCCACCGATGCATACGGCATGATCGTGTTGACAGGCCCGAACGCCTCCACGTCGTGCGGCTCGCTCCGCTCGAACGGCCGCTCGTTGTAGAGCAGCATGGTGGGGTAGAATGCGCCCTTGCTCGGGTCCGCGCCGACGACGTCGAGCGTGTCCGGGCCGCCGTACACCAGCTCCGTCGCCTTCCGCAAGCGGTCGACGCTCTTCTCCACTTCGCGCACCTGCCCCTTGCCGGCAAGTGGCCCCATGCGCACGCCCTCGACGGACGGATCGCCGACCGTCACACCCGCCAGGCGCTTCCTCATCGCGGCCACCACGTCGTCGACCATCGACTCCGGCACGAAGGTGCGGCGAATCGCCGTGCACTTCTGCCCGGCCTTCACCGTCATCTCCTTCGCCACTTCCTTGATGAAGAGGTCGAACTCCTCCGTGCCGGGTGCCGCATCGGGGCCGAGCATGGAGTAGTTGAGCGAGTCCGCCTCCTGATTGAAGCGAACGCTGTGCTCCAGGATGGCCTTCCCGCTCTTGAGCAGCAGGCCAGTGGAAGCGGAGCCGGTGAAGGCGACGGAGTCCTGGCAGTTCAGATGCTCGAGCAGATCCCCCGCGCTGCCACAGATCAGCTGAAAGGTTCCCGCGGGCAGCAGGCCCGATTCCACCATCGCTTTCGCGACGGCTTCGGTCAGGAAGCTCGTCACCGTCGCCGGCTTCACGATCGTCGGCACACCGGCGAGGAACGACGTCGCCAGCTTTTCCAGCATGCCCCACACCGGAAAGTTGAAGGCGTTGATCTGCACGGCCACGCCTTCCATGGGCACGCAGATGTGGCGGCCGATGAAGGTGCCTCCCTTGCTCAGCGCCTCCGGCCCACCGTCCACGAAGTACGTCTCGTCCGGGAACTCGCGGCGCCCGCGGCTCGCATATGCGAACAGTGTACCGAATCCGCCATCCACGTCGATCCACGAGTCGCCTTTCGTCGCGCCGGTCCATGCCGAGACGCGATAAAACTCCTCTTTCCGGGCCGTGAGATACTGTGCGAGCGCCTTGAGGATGCGCGCCCGCTGATGGAAGGTCAGCTTGCGCAGCGCGGGCCCGCCCACGGTGCGGCCGTAGTGGAGCATCGCCTTGAAGTCGAGCCCGTCGCTCGACGCGACGGCCACCTCGGCGCCGGTGACGGCGTTGTGCAGCGTCGTTCCCGAGCCGGTACCCTCGATCCACTCGCCGAGTGCGTAGTTCTGCAGACGTCTCACGTCCTGACCTCCTTCCATGGCTTGTAGCTCGCGACCTGCGCCGCGCGGTCGCCCGGCACCTCGCGCAGCGGCTCCACGGCGTGGAGGGTGGCAGCCAGCGTCCGTGGCAATGCCTGATACAGGGCTGTGCCGCTCGTCTTCCAGGCGAGCATCTCGTCGCTCACGTCCTTCACGATCTTCGCGGGATTCCCCACCACCACCTTGCGCGGCGGGATCTTCATCTCGGCCGGCACGAAACAGAGTGCGCCCACGATACTCCCGGCGCCCACGACCGCGTTGTCCATGATCACCGCATTCATGCCGATGAGCGCGTTCGCGCCGATCCGCGCACCATGCACGATCGCGCCGTGTCCGATGTGCGCGCTCCGCTCGAGCACGACGGTGACGCCGGGGAACATGTGGATGGTGCAGCTCTCCTGCACGTTGCAGCCGTCCTCGATCTCGATGCCGCCCCAGTCGCCACGGATCGCGGCGCCGGGCCCGACGTACACGTCGCGGCCGATGATCACGTTGCCGGTGACCGTCGCGTTGGGATGCACGAACGCGCTCTCGTGCACCACCGGGATGAAGCCATCGAACGAAAATATGTTCGCCATCGTCATGCTCGCTCCAGCACGGTGGCCATCCCTTGCCCCACGCCGATGCACATGGTGGCCAGCGCGTACCGCTTTCCGCGCCGCTCCAGCTCGCGCGACGCGGTGAGCAACAGACGCGCGCCGCTCATCCCGAGCGGATGTCCGAGCGCGATCGCTCCACCG
>JBJMNM010000812.1:0-2757 GCA_045804305.1 Gemmatimonadaceae bacterium
AGAGCGCGACGACGAGGTCCAGGCGGCATTTCTCGTGGCGCTGGGACGACTGGCCACTCCCGAATCGGTCGACTGCCTCGTGGCGTACGCGCAGTCCAGCCGCGGGCTGTTCAAGCGGAATGCGTTGCCCGTGCGCCTGGCCGCGATCCAGGCCCTCGGCCACGTGACGGCACCGGTCGCGCGCGTCACGCTGCAGGAGATCGGGGATGAGCTCGACGATGAGGTGGGCGAGGCGGCCCGCGAGGCGCTCAGCGCGCGCTGAGCGCGTCGCTACGAATGCCGCCGCTTGTCGCGACGCGCACCCGCGACGGCGGCTCGCAGCTCATCGTCGGACCACGACTCCCAACCGTCCGGTACCGGCGCGATGAATCGCCGGTCCGCGAGCGACACACAGGCCAGCCAGTTCGATCTCCGGTCCGGCAGATCGGCGTCCCATCCCAGTCCCTCGACGACGACGTACACGTGCCACGTATGGCCGTCCGCGTCCACGATCGACCGGCTACCGGGAGGCGTCCCCGAGCGCGTCACACCGTCTCCCAGGGGTGGCGTTTGCTCATGGCGGAAGTATCGGTCGAGGGTGGCGGGAGTTGATCGGCCAGGCGAGCGCTGAGCAAAGCTTGTAGAGAATACGCCGCGGACAGAGCAAAGGTTGCGCGTGACGGACGCGCGGCTGGCCAGTCGAAAAGATACGTCCGACACTCAATCACCGCTTGCATGCCCGCACAGCGCTGGACCTCCGCCTGGCCCGATCTCATCGCCTTTGCCCTCGGATTGGGCGTCGCATGGGCGATGGGATGGACGACGACCGATCTGGTCTGGAGCCTCTGGTTATCGAGTCTCGTCGTCGGCTACACGATGATCGTGTGGTCGATCATCCAGCCCGTCGTCGAGCTGGGGGAGATGGCGTGGCGAGACCGCGCCAGGGTGGAACAGGCGCTTGCTACCACGAGCTTCCGCGCGCTCGCCGCCGGCGTTGCGCTCCTGCTCCTGGGCGGGCTTGTCGTGCTTGCCTTCTTCACGGTCCACTTCGGCGGATTTCACTACATCCACTCGCAGTTTCTGATCGCGATGTTCCCGATCGATGGCGAGCATCGTACCGCCGGCTTTCCCGTCTACGCGGAAGTCGCGCGTCGCTATTGGTGGACGCTTCCCTCGGCGTTCCTCGCCGAGCGCAGCCTCTTCATGCAGCGCACGTTCACCAGGTCGTCAGCTCCGCCGGACGTGTCGGTGACGGCCGAAGCCATTGCGGCGCGCAAGATGGCCAACACACGCAAGCCGCCCGGCCGGATGACGGCGCCGTATCTCAGGGTCATGCGCATGCATGTCCTGCTCATCCTGTTCGGTGCGGTGCACGCCGCGCGGTTGGACGGCTTCGCCGCGTACGCGTTCGTCTACGCGCTGTATTTCTTCCCATGGCGCCTGCTCCGCCGCAACGAGGACTCCGCTGCCCGCCCTGAGGGCTCGCTGGCGGGGACGGGGCGCGTCCCCGCCTGACGGTGACGCTCGGCCGGTGGTCAGTCCGCCACGGCGTAGCCCGAGAAATGGGTGGTGGAAAAGATGATCGTGTGCGTGAGCTGGCTGTCCACGCTCGGCATCTTCTCCAGCAGCGCCTTCGTGTCCGGATCGATGTTCCACGCCGAGAGCACGTCGTGGAACCGGGGAAGGCCGCAGCGGCCATAGTCGATCGTCACGACGACCGGACGCTCGAACACGAAGTGATCGGCATCGCCTGCCTTCACGTCGATCTCGAGGTAGTCCGACTGCGGAACCGTGAGGGTGAACGAGGTGGGTGCGAGCACGGCGTTCGCCGGCACGATGACCTGAACGCCGTCCACCGACAGCACGCCCCCGAGAGGACCGATCAGACCCGTGCCTGACTCGGACACCGCGCCCGGGCAAGGGAGCAGCGAGGCACTGGTGGACCCCAGAAGCTTGGTCGGGCCCTGGTCCTTCGCGGGCCCGGTGGGCGTGCCGGAGTCGCCGAGACACCCGACCAGGGCGGCCAGCAGCAGAACCGATCCAAACCGTGAAATTCGAGTCATTGGCTCTGCCCCTCATTGGTATATTCAAGGCGTGGCGGCGGCGGTCCGCCCGAATCCGCGGCCGACGGTGGCCCGGACGTGCCGTACCAAGGATGCAGGGCGCGTACCTTTCCACCGTGACGACCATCACTTGCGGCCCAGACCGGTGGGTCCTCCCTGATGCCGCACTCTGATCCCTTTCCACACCCCCGTGCCGCGGCGGCTCGCGAGGCGCTCGAGGCAGGCCTCAAGGCTGAGCACGGCGACGACCTTCAGCGCGCCCTGCATCATTACGCCGATGCCGCCATCCGCGCCGGCAATGACCCGGCAATCGTGGCGCAGGCGCTGACGCGTCAGGCCGGCGTCTACCGGCGCCTCAGCGAATGGGACCTGGCCGCCAGCTACGCTCGGCGCGCCCGCGAGCTGGCGGACGGGGCCGGCCTGGCCGACCTGCGCGCTGAGGCGCTCATCGCCGAGGGAAACGCGCTCATGTGCAACGGCCAGCTCGAGGCGGCCGCGGCCGTCTACCACCGCCTCGTGCGAGTCGCGTTGAACGATCGGCAGCGCGGCATCGCCATGCAGAACATCGGCTCCATTCACGCCCAGCGGCGCGAGTTCGAGTGGGCGGCGGAAGCCTTCGTCGAATCGCGAGCGCTCTTTCAGTCCGCCGGCTACAGCCGTGGCGAAGCGATCGCGACGAACAATCTCGGCCGCCTGGCGCTCGACCTCGGAGATC